>CAYIGE010000066.1:0-5946 GCA_964362835.1 Candidatus Woesearchaeota archaeon | reverse complement strand
CCTCCTCCGGCTCCTTGAACCTTTCCACCAAAGGCCCCGTGCTTCTCACCAAGAGTAAGGGCTTTATCTATCCTTTCATCACAAGCTAAAGGATTGGCCCGCTTCTTAATCACCCAGAGCTTAGTTAGAAGTTGGCCTACTTTCTCTATATCTCCTCTATCAACCGGCTCAAGAGCCTCAACAATTACAGCCTTGATTTTATGAAGATAGTTAATCTGATCAGGAGTTAAATTACGCAAGTTCTCTTGGATGGCAGGGGATTTACGGTTGTAACCAAGGTAGAAAAGAAGAACCGAGGGAACAATCTTGTTCGCTGGGTCGGGTTTACGAACGTTAAGTCTCGATCCTTTCGGGCCAAATTCTATGAGGTTAAGGCCACCGAAAGAGGAAGCTACCTGATCTTGTCTTCCACCATAAAGACCTAACTTCTCTACCTCTACTGACCATGCGGCTTCAGCGATAAGGTGTGGGTCAACAGTAAACCCCCGATATCTGGTGATTGCGGAAACTAAAGCCACGGCTGCGGCGGCGGAACTTCCTATTCCCGATTCCGGTATACCATCATACTCCTGCTTGATAGAAACAATACTGTAGGGGATTTTTGCTTCATCAAAGAAAGCCTTATAAAACTCTGGGTTGCCACCCTTAACAAACTCCCTCTTTGGTTTACCCTCCGAATTGAAGTTTATCCAGAATCTTTGTTTTAGATTGATAGCATAGTTAATCGCCAACCCACCAAATTTATCAGCATAACTCGGTAACAATCAGCACGCATCAGTATACCAGCTCTACTAGAACCATCTCGAGAACTAGGACTAGGATGAGTAGCGCTCTCACCACATACCCCACAATCACCAGCACAAGCAGAACAAGTTTCACCACCACTACAAGAACCATCTCCACAACTAGGTCCGGGAATAGCTCCGCCACCTCCACCACCACTTGTACTTCCAGCTATAGGATCACCACCAGAAGGAGGATCTTCAGACCCACTAGAAACAGCAGAGTCTCTAAAATAAATTAAATCATTTACAGAAGCGACCTTATTAGACGCTTCGTTAGTACATTTCAAACTAACAATGTTCTCTCCAACCGCTAAAGGAATATTACATTGACCATTACTCCCATCTAACGAACACGGAACGTTAGTAGGGCTACCCTGTGAAGAAGGATTACCAACCGTAGCAGAAACCACAGAAGCCATACATTTGTCTGCTCCAGTTACATAAAAGTGAATAATAAAAGCCACTATACTATTATGAAAAACAGTCCCAGAACGAGGAATTATTTTATTATAGTCTATCACGGGAGCTTGAGCGATGGTTACAATTTTTCCTTTGAAATCAATGTTATTACTCTCTGTATTTTCAGCAATAATCTTTTTATCTCTATTAAGAGCAGCACAAGAAAGAGTATAAGTCTGATCTCCCTCACGCTGTAAAGGAAGTGCGCAAGTTATAGCTACTCCTACAATACACTTTTTGGTCATAGCAGTATACTTTTTATCAAGATTGTCCCATCCACATTCAATACTTTCTGCGCCAAAAGGAAGTAACGGAGGACTTGCAGTAATAATAGGCATTGTATTACTAATTACAAAGTTAGCAATATTTATTTGATCTTCTATTTTGGCTCTTGAAGGCTTCGCCAAACTACCAATCTGTCCGCCACCGCCCCCCGAACCGCTCCCGCTTCCTTCTCCTTTTTGCCCTCCTGTCTCTCCTTTAGGTTTTGGTTTAGAAGGCAATACAGTAGTTCGCGAATTAGACTGACTAACAGTTTTGCTTATAACATTAAACTTTGCATTATTAATATCTTCAAAAGTCACACCAAGAGCACACTCTATATCCACTTGAACCTTTTCTCCAGGAAGTAAAGTCGGTAGCTCCAGACAACTCGCCTCACAATCAAGATTTTCAAGACTGCATTCATAAACCTCCATAGGATCAAGACCGATATTCTCAATTATTACCCCATAATTCCAACTTCCATCCTCATCTTGAGTTATAGTGCTTTCTTCTGCCGAGAGAAAAACTTGCTCTTCATTTGTAAAATAAACAGTGAGAAATAATAAGAATAACAATCCGATAAAAACAGCTCCAAGCAAATAACGACTATTGCCCCAAGAAACCACCTTCATACAATAGACTAAGCAAAAGGGTATAAAAACTTATTCTTTAAATTACGATTTAATGTCTCTTATTCTATAAACAAGACTCTCATAAACTGGTGCAAGACGCTCACGACTTTTATTATCAAGGTTTTTATACATGTCCGCAATAATAGGCATTCTTGCAATAGCTAATTTGGGCGAATCTTTTGACTCTCGTAAAGCATCACGAATCATATTTTCAACTCTAGAATCATGACTCTCAAAGTTCCCAGAATAATCTCTTTTAATATTTGGAATATTTCTCAAACCCCCAGACAAATTCCTAAGCTCCTCATTCAAATCAGTCTTCTTCTTTAAAACAGCAAGATAACTCAAAATATCCTGTTTAACAATTAAATCGTCTGTATGTGAATATTTCTTTGAAAGCTTTTCATATACTTGGATTGCTTTTCTATAATCTTTTTTTCTCAAATGACTAAACCCTCTATCAATTAATATTTTATGCACTGGAAGAGACAATCTCTCAAAAAACAAAAAGGATAAAATCATAATAACAAGCACAATCCATAACATCCAGGGAATAGAGCTATTTTCATTTATTATAGATTCAGCCTTTTCAGCAGATACAGGAGATAAATAAACAGCATCAACATCCTTTCTCCCAGATAACAAATCATTCGTAAATTCAGAAATTTTGTCTTCAATAGAAAAATAATCTAGAGAACCAAAGAATCTCATATTAAGAATGTTATTTTCATCTCTACTAAATAAAACCGCAGTCTGTTCCTCGCTCAATTCAGTACTTTCCTTAAAATATAAAGAAACAGAATTCCGTAAAGGACTAAGAACCGGTCTTATAATAAGCCCTGGAACATTAGTTAGCTTAGAATTATCCACATTATATCTAACTGCAGAATAAACTTCAATATCTCCTCTATCACACAAACCCCCGCTCTTCGTATCAATACCACGGTTTCCAAAATCAACAGCACCCTCCTTAAAAGAAGCTAAATAAGTAGGATATGTACATTCACCTACAACAGAATCATCAATAATTATCGGCCCAATATCTGGAGGAGATGGACTAAGCCCCGGAACATAAGTCTCAAGTTCCTCAACAGCCCTATTAGCCTCTTGTTTGTTTGACTCGCTCCATTTTTCCTGCTCTTTTTCCCGTTCCAGACGCATATTAGTTTCTTCAGTTAAATAAATATCAAGATTATAGAGATCATCAACTATTTCGTCAATAGACACCGCAATAGACCTATAATGAATATCAAATCCTTGAGAAGGATAATTCCTAACAAAAATAGAAAAATCCCTATAAATTAAAAATGCCTCTGCTAACTTACTCGCAATATTGGCCCTATATTCCATCAATTCTTCTTGAGTAATAGAATCTCCACGAGATTTAATAATTGAAAATACCCTTGAAGCATAATCCGCACTACTTGAGACAATTTCAGCATTCGCAATCATTTCATCAACAACCTCTTGAGGAGGATTACTTCCAGAAAAGCTTCCTTTCTTCTTAACCCTGCACTGTCCATTAATACAATCTTCTCCAGAGTTACAAGGATAATCAATATCACAAACGAGTTCACCAGAGCCTCCAGAACCATCACACAGACCATTCACACAGAATTCCCCCCCAGCACAATCAGAATCAACAACGCAAGATTGAGGATTGTTAAGTACAAGACCCGTAATTCTAGAAGAATACCCTTGAGCATAAGCCACAGCAAAAACAGTCAGAAAAATAATAAACGAAATAAATAACCATGAATATAATCCAGAAAAATCGCCAGTCCCTCTATTCCACACCATCACTAAAGAACAACAAAATAACTTATTAAAACTTACCTAAAACGACAGTTTAAATAAATATAACTATTAAATCGGTCATGAAAAAAATAATAGTAATGAGCCTTGGAGGGAGCCTGATAGTTCCAGAACACATAAATACCAAATGGTTAGATAGTTTCAAGAAAACAATAATAGAACTAACTAAAAAATACAAACTTGTAATTGTCTGCGGAGGCGGATTTATAGCCCGCGAGTATATCACAATATTAAAAGAAGAACATAAAAACAAAAAACAACAATCTTTAGCTGGAATAGAAGTAACTAGAATGAATGCAAAAGTAATGACTGAAATATTTGGAGATATTGCAAACAAAGAACTTCCCTTGGAGATGAAAAATGTAAAAGGCATGCTATTAAAAAATGATGTAGTATTCTGTGGAGCATTAAGATATGCCCCAAATCAAACATCTGATAGCACTGCGGCAAAATTAGCACAATACCTTAAGTCTATATTCATAAATATCACAAATGTTGACGGCTTATACACTTCAAATCCTGTAAAAAATAAAAATGCAAAATTCATAAAGAACATATCTTGGAAAGACTTTGAAAAAAGAGCAAAAGCAATAAAATACAAACCAGGACAACATTTTGTACTTGACCAAAAAGCCTCAACAATAATAAAAAAACATAAAATAACAACTTACATTATAGGCAAAAATATAAACAATATCAAAAACCTGTTACATAACAAGAATTTCATTGGAACAACAATAACAAACTAATCGCATCTTAACATGATAAATACAACAAACATAGAAGAAGCAAAGAGATTAATGAAAAAAGAAGAAATCCCAAAAATCATCCTAGCACAAAATGATGAATTTAACAGAAAATTGTTAGAATACGGAAATTTCAACATACTCTTATCTCCAGAGGCAGGTCAGAGAAAAAACAAAATCAGACAAATAGACAGTGGACTTAACCACGTTCTAGCAAAAATAGCTCATAAAAATAACATTATGATAGGAATAGACCTTGAAAGCATAAAAAAACTTGAACCAAAACAAAAAGCAGAACGCCTTTCCAAAATAAGGCAAAACATAAAGATATGCCGAAAAGCTAAAACAAAAATAGCAATAAAGACATCAAGTATCAAAGAAGCAACGAGTCTTATGCAAAGTTTAGGGGCTTCATCAACACAGACAAAAGAAGCAATAGTTTTTTAATCTACAATAGATACCTCTTAAAATGGAAAAACTAATAGAGTCTTTATCCCAAATAGAAAGAACAATTATACCTCATCTCCACAAAACGATAGATGAAATATTAAAAAAAACGAACCTTGATAAAACCACAGTTTTAAGAGCCCTGACTTTTCTTGAAAGCAAAAAATTAGTAAAAATAAATCAAAAAAACAGTAAAATTATAGATTTAGGAGTAAACGGCATACATTACAAGAAAAATCACTTGCCTGAAAGAAGATTGTTAATATCTATAGAGGTCAACAACAATAAAACAATAGATGAAATAAGACAAAAAGTAAATCTTTCAGATAATGAATTTAAGGCGGCTTTAGGAGTCTTAAAAAGAAAACTTTTAATTTCTTTAGAAAATGGTAAATTAAAAATATCTGCAACTAAAGAAGAATGTGCTAAAAAATTCCCTGAAGAATTAATTCTGGAAAAAACCCCTATAAATATAGAAAACCTATCGGAAATAGAAAAAGCAACCGTAGAAAATCTAAAAAATAGAAAAGACATATTAGAAATACAGGACAAAAAAGACGTAACGTTTGAGTTAACAGAAAAAGGCAAAGAAATAGCGGGAAAAGAGATAATTTCAGACTTAATAGGGGAAGTAACTCCTGAAATTATAAAAGAAGGCGTAAAAAACAGAAAATTCAGACACTACAACTTCAGTATAAAAACACCTTCAATATACGTGGTGAAAAAACATTTTGTTAATCAATCGATAGAGCAAGGAAATAAAATATGGTTGGAACTTGGATTAAAAGAGATGACTGG
>CAYIGE010000065.1:0-5949 GCA_964362835.1 Candidatus Woesearchaeota archaeon | reverse complement strand
CTTTTTCGCTAGAAAAAGACGCAAACGAGATTTAAGCAATCTCGCGGCTTAGTGCCTTCGGAGGTTCGAATCCTCCCTCCCGCATATTTTTATGAGAGGATTCGAAGTGCTAACTAACTGATGTTATCTGCAACTTCAAAACAATGGTATTTTGAAGTAATCCTCCCTCCCGCATCTCTTTACTCCGTGGCGAGTCTCCGAGCCTGTTGAGGAGTATCGAGCAAGGAAGGAAAGAGATAATACATAGAGGATTCGAATAAATTATATTTAGGAGAATCATTAAGATTAAATAGGCTAAAATGTTTCGGCTTGTATGAATATTAAATTAGTAATTATAGGTATGATTGTGATGGCTTTTGCATTGCTTTTTGCTTCTTCTAACTTGGCTCAACAAGATAGTCAGCCTGTACCAGTTGCGCCTATTCAGACATCTGATAACGAATTAGTTCCAACTTCTCTTGTTGAACCTCCCTTACCTGTTCTAATAGATTCTACTACTCCTCTACCGCCTGTTGCTTCTCCGATAAGTCCGAATCCTCCTGGAGGTAGTTCTGGTGGAGGATCTACTGGTGGGTCTGGGGGATCTGGGAGTAAGAAGAGTGACGATGATGAAGGAAGTAGAAGGGTTCTAAATAAATTGCCATTGACTAATTTGAGTAATACACTTTCTGACAAACAAAATCTTGAAATTGAGCAAAGTTCTGGTTTATCTAGAATTACTGGAGCAGTTATTGGGGTTTTTGGAAAGAGAGGTACTCTTGGAATTGGTATTTTTATAGTAGTTCTTGGTGTTGTTGGTTTGTTGGTCTATAATAGAAAGAGATTTGGATTCGTTAAAGTAGATTAATTTAATAAATCTATTTTTTCTATAATTTCGTCTGCATTATTTACAACATGTCTGATAGCATCATCGTGGGAGGCTTTTCTATTTTTTTGCAAATGTTCTAGGGCACTTGTAGCTCCGGCGATTACGGCAAGACGCAACGAATTATTTTCTTCACTCATTGCGTTTTTGATTACACTTACTATTTAAGTATTCTCGTAATAGGAATTTATATTTAAGCTAAGTTTTTCATGTTTGCGGATTTTCCAACAATTAAGCCGAGTACTGCTGATGCTAACATCCACCCGCCAAAACAAACGAGATAGGGATGTTCTTCATATAAATTATATCCTGCTCCTACAGCGACTGTTCCGACCAAAAGATAAGACGTAAGTCTGCAAGAATTTACTGGAGGACTATTGTCTTCAAAAGTCTCTAAATTGCTTAGATTACGGTACTGCCTAGTCGCTTCTCCGCGAACCATGGTTTTCTATGTATTAAAGGAATAATAAACTTTTCTAAATCTTATTCGGAATTGTTGTCTTGTCTAATCAATGCTGTTCCGCTTAAATATAAGCCAGGGGAAGTGGGTGTAATCTTTAAATCAGTAACTACTTCCGTATTATCCGGGACATGGTCTGCTAGCCTCTGTAAGGCCACTTCATAACCTGATGGTTCTCCCTCAAAACGATGAACTCCTATAAAATTGTATGATTGAGGACTACCAAACCTACTTTTTAGGTAGTCTCCTGCCGAGGCAGTCAATATATTTTCTAATTCAATTCTCATTTGAATAGAGGAATTAAACCATTTTTAAAAGTTTCTAAAGCCTCTAGGGGGACTTGAACCCCCGACCTCCGCATTACGAGTGCGGCACTCTACCAGCTGAGCTATAGAGGCATACACCATTTCTTGGAAAGAAAGGTTCTATGAGTCTAAAGAACTACGATAGTCTATAAACTCTATCTTAGTACAAAAGCATAAAAAGTAGTTTGTTTTTTAAACTATATGGGTGCTAAGATGCTTGTTTTTACAGTGGTTGTTTTTCTTGGATTAGCTTTTGCTATATTTTTATTTATGGATTCAATGAATCAGAGATTAAGTGAATCTACTGGTTTAGTAGTTAGCATTGATTCGTTTCCTAATTATCTTGAGACACACCCCCTTATAGAATCGTTGCCTGGAAATGCATTAATGGAAGTAGTGATTGGAAGTAGGATTTATGGAGTAGATGGTAAAAGTGTTTATTTGACAGATGAAATGGTTGATAAAGATATATCTATTTATTTGCCAGAGGGTTATGAATCTAAGATGGGAGAACTTGGTTTGTGCAAGGCGATTAAAGAAGCTAATAAAAATGGTGATTTGAAAGTTGAGTTTTATGCTTCTAAATTGAATCTTCTTTTGAAATATCATAAATTCTTGAAATATGGTGAATGTTTGGGGGCTGAATGAATTCAAAAGTTATTTCTGCGTTGAAGATTACTGGACTTGATTCTAATGTTATAACTAATCTTATTGAGATTCCTAAGGATATAGCTCATGGAGATTATGCATTTCCATGTTTTATTTTATCTAAGACAATGAGAAAAAACCCTATTGAGATTGCTCGCGAGATTGCTGGTAAGATAAAATCTAAAGATTTTGAAAAAGTGTATGCTGTAGGACCATATGTGAATTTCTTTTTAGATTCTAAGAAAAATGCTGTTGAGATTTTGGAAAAAATAATTAAATTGAAAAGTATGTATGGGTCCAGTAGTATTGGAAAAGGAAAGAAGTTTATGATTGAATTTTCACAGCCTAATACTCATAAGGCATTTCATGTTGGACATATTAGAGGGACAAGCCTTGGAGAAAGTATTGCTAGACTGCGTGAATTCTGCGGATACAAGGTAACTAGAGCAAACTATTCGGGAGATACTGGAATGCATATTGCTAAATGGTTATGGGCTTACTCTAAATTTCATAAAGGTGAGAAAATTCAAGACGATGAAGCTTGGTTTGCTGAAATATATGTTGAGGCTGTACAGAAATTAGAGGGCAACGAATCTGGTGAAATTGAAGTTGCGGAAATTAATAGAAAAATTGATTCTAGAAAAGATGCTAAACTTGTTAAATTGTGGAAAGATACTAGACTGAAGTCAATTGCAGCTTGGACTCCAATTTACAAAGATTTAGATGTTAAATTTGATAAACATTTCTTTGAAAGCCAAGTTGAATCTGCTGGAAAGAAAATTGCAAATGACCTTGTTAAAGATGGAATTGCGATTATATCTGATGGTGCTACAATTATAGATTTAAAGAAATATGATTTAGGTGTATGGGTTTTACTACGCAATGATGGAACGGTTTTGTATTCGGCTAAAGATTTGGCTCTTGCTAAAGATAAATTCCTGAAATATAAAATTGATGAGTCTCTGATTACTACGAGTGTTGAACAGAATCTTCATTTTAAACAATTGATTAAGACTCTTGAATTGATGAATTTTAAGAATTGGGAGAAATATGGTCACATGGGTTATGAGTCTGTAAGACTTCCTGAAGGAAAGATGTCTTCAAGAACTGGGACGAATGTTCTTTATGCAGATTTTAGAAATGAACTTGTTGATGCGGCTAAAGAGGAAATTTCTAAACGTGCTAATGTAAGCAATAAAGAAATTGGCCTGCGCTCTTTAGCTATTGCGATGGCGGCTATGAAATATTCAATGCTTAAGCAGGATACAAATAAGGTTATAATTTTCAATAAAGAAGAGTCAATAAAATTTGAAGGAGATACTGGGCCTTACTTGCTTTACAGTTACGCAAGAGCCAATAGTATTCTTGATAATGCTAAATATAAACAAACTGATAAAATTAAATTAAATTCTATTGAAGTAAATGAACGTGCATTAATCAACGAATTGGCTTTTTTTCCTGACGAGATTTTAGAATCTTGTAATAATAACAGTCCGGCGCAAGTTACTCACTATGCTTACACGTTGGCTCAAAAATTCAATGAATTTTATCACGCGTGTCCTGTTATTGGGAGTGCAGAAGAGAATTTCAGATTAAACCTTGTTAATTGTTTTGTTATTGTTTTGGGAAATGCTTTGACATTACTTGGAATACCTGTTTTGAAAGAGATGTGATAATAATTACAAACCTAGCAAAATATACTAATCTTTTTAAATGAATTAAAGATATTTGTATGATGAAAACTCTGATTGTGAAAACTTCCGCTCTAGGAGATGTTTTAAGAACAACTATCTTGCTTAGTGAATTAGAGGGAGAGATTTATTGGATTACTAAAAATAATGCGAAAGATCTTTTAAATTCTAAAAAAATAAGTAAAGTTGTATATTCCGATGATAAAAATGAATTGGAAAATCTCAAGAATATCTATTTTGATATTGTAATAAGTTTGGAAGAAAACAGAGAATTGTTAGAATTATTAAATAATATAAAAAAGAGAAAACTTATAGGTCTTTACTTAGATGAAAAAAATAATTTTGCTTATTCTGAAGACAGTAATGAATGGTTTGATATGTCCTTAGTAAGTAAATACTCTAGGAAAGAGGCTGATTCTATAAAGATGCGAAACAGGAAAACCCACAGTCAGATTTTTATTGAGATGATTGGAAAGAAGTTTAATGGCCAGGAATATGATTTGGGTGTTGCTCCTAAAAATGTTTCTGGAGTGATAGGAGTTATTGATAGATGTGGAGGCGTTTGGCCTAATAAGGAATGGTCAGGTTATGATGAATTGAGAAATGAATTGAGAAAAGAGAATTATAAGATTCATGATATTGCTATAAGGCCTACACTGAAAGAGCATATTAAGGATATAAATAATTGTGAGTTAATTGTGTGTGGAGATACTTTGGGAATGCATATAGCTCTGGCCTTGAAGAAGAAAGTGGTCTCATTGTTTAATTGCACACCTCCGCATGAAATATATGACTATGGGAGAATGATTAAAATAGTTAGTCCATTATATGAAAAATACTTCTTTTCAAGAGAAAAAAATGAAGAGGTCATTAAATCAATACCTGTTGAAGAAGTGTATAATGCTGTGAAGAGCATGATGGCTAAATGATTCTTAGTGAGATAATCTTTATATAGGCTATTGAAATCATAAGAACTCATGGTTGAAATTGTGCAGATTTTATTGATTAATCTTGGAATATCTTCTGTAGCTTTGCTTTTGCTTCTTTTTCTTTATGGTAGAAAGAGTTCTAAGACTAAAAAGATTGGAAAACCTCTGAGCAGAGACATGAGAAAGATAAAAGAGAATATTTCTGAAGAATAGTTAATAGATAACATTAAAAAGGATAAATAGGTCAACTCGCCGTAGGCGAGTTGGCACATTAGCCCTGTGCTGTTACACCTGTGGGCTTCAAGTGAACTTAAAGGAGTGCGTGAAACTGTCAAACTCTCGTCTTTTATCGGACGTTGAGGTATTGTCCTGTTCGACCGTGCTCCTGTGAAATGGGTCAGGCCTTGATCGGAGCAGCCCTAAGCAGAAGCTTCGGTGCTTATAGGAGCGCAGCGCTGAGAATGGTAGAAGGTCAAACGTGTTTTTGACGTCAAGCAAACTCCCCGCCTACACTTTTAAAAGAAAACGACGACGACAATCGAAACAAAAAACTTATATAGTTACTTAATACTTACTCAATTATGGAAACAGATGTAAAGATAGATGCAAATGAAATAATTGCTCGTTTAGTAAGACTTCAGGCAGGTATAGATTATGTTCGGGAACACATTGAAGATGTAACTATAACTGAAGATGATTTGTTATCTATTAAAGAAGCTAAAGAAGATTTGAGAAAGGGAAAGACAAGGAGATTGTAAACATTCTATGTACAAGGTTGAACTCTCTCAACGCTCCCAGAAATTTCTTGACAAACTTGATTCTCATTTGAAAGAAAGAATTGAAATGGCTTTGAAAAGATTAGAGAACAATCCTGTGCCGAGTGATTCAAAATTTATTGGAAGAGGTGAAGATGGAGAGAAAATCTTCCGCTACAGGATTGGAGGCTATCGAGCTTTGTATTCAGTTGATGAGAATAATAAGATTGTTCTTGTAATAAAAATTGATAAAAGACCGAGAGTTTATGATTAAGGTTTAAGTTACTTCTTTTAAA
>CAYIGE010000064.1:0-6358 GCA_964362835.1 Candidatus Woesearchaeota archaeon | reverse complement strand
TGATTCCAGATGTTGAACATTTGACATTTCCATTATAATATATGTCTACACCACTTCAACCTCAAAAAATAAGAACTATCGGAGTCTATGGTGTTATTAGACCTGCAGAAGTTGACGATACTTTGATACCAGAAGGAGCTGTTCCAGAAGTAATGAATATGCATTTTGATAGAAAAGGCGCAGCAACTCTTCGTCCTGGATTAGCTACATTAGGAGCAACAGTAATAACGTCAAGACCATGTGTTGGATTACATAACGCTCAGTCAGGCACTGCATTAGCAGTCTTTGCTAACGGAGCCACTTCTGCAATTTATAGTTTTGATGGATCGACATGGAGCATGTCTTTAGATGGAGGAACAGCAACTGTAAATGTTAGATTTGTTGACTTTGGAAGTTATACAATATCTTTGAATTTCTTTTATAATACATATACTTCAATGATGTTTTGGAATGCTGGCTCTTCTAGACATTGGCATTCTAGTGGCAATCCCATCAATCCTCACAATATGTGGGGTCGATCTCCGCAATTGGGAGAAGTATTCAAATCTAGAGTATATCTATTTGGAGATACTTCTAAAGAAGGCAATTCGTCAAGACTCTATTTTTCGTCTGTTATTTCTTCAACTGGAAACATTACATGGTCTCCAACAGCAGATTATGTAGACATCAACCCTGGTGACGGAGAAGGTGGAAGTGGACTTAAACACTTTTCATTAGAACTTCTCTGTTTCAAACCCAATTACATTTATCGTTTCAGAACTTCTGGAGTAGATCCAGATCCTTTAATTAAAATTGGAACACGTTCTCAAGAAAGTATTGTAGAAGGCAATAGGGGTTTATATTTTCATCATGATACTGGATTTTATAGATATACTGGAGGTTATCCAGAAACAATATCAAGACCAATTTCTGATTTTGTAGATGCTATTCCATTTGGTCAATTTCCTTCAATCAATAGTTGGAATGACAATGACCATATATATTGGTCAGTTGGAAATCTTTCTATCTCAGAAGTCAAAGAAACTGTTGTATGGAAGAATGTAGTCTTACGATACACAGAATCAGCCGATATATGGACTATCTATTCATATTCTAACGAAATCAGACGAGGAATGACGTATACCAGAGGTACTACATTATCTAGACTTGTAGGAACAGATCATGGAGTCGTTGCTACTCATAATTCTGGAACTACTGATTTTGGAGAGATGATAAAATTTCGATTACGAACAAAATGGTATGAATGGGAAGGGATTTCAAATCAGAAAATCATAGAAAATCTTGTTGCAATTTGTGAAAAACAACAAGCAGCAGAAATTATGTATAAAGTAGATGAAGAAAACAATAATTGGCAATCACTTGGGCAGATGATTAAATTTGTGACTCTATTTCTAGACAAACAAATTAGATTTCGTCGAATCAAATTTCAAATCACTGGAAATTCAAAGAATGAGAGTCTTGTGTTTCAAGGCATTGAGATCTTAAAAGGGACGAATGAAGGACTCGTCGATCAAAACTAGCATGGCAGACATTCCATTCGAACAACCAGAAAATCCAGACATCTATTCTTATGGGTTCGATAAGCTTCTTAATCGTGCGATCTCTGACGAATCTACTGGTGTCGTATATGATAGTTTAGATAAAGCTACGAATGCTAGTTCTGTTCTTTCTGGAGGTAATATTATTCTAAAAACGATCACGATTGGTGGTTTAACGAAACAGATCGCACCTGGTGATGATATTCAAGCTGCAATTGATGCTGTTAATAGAGAAGGTGGTGGCACTATAGAATTAGAAGCTAAAATTTATTTGTTGAAGAATGATCTTAACTTAAGGTCCAATGTCATAATAGTTGGAGCAGGCAGAGGAATTACTATTCTAGATTTTGAAGGACAATCTTTTGGTGTAAAAATGATAGGGACTTCAACTTCTCTGATTGAGAATGTTGTTTTAAGAGATTTTACTATTCAAAATAGCAATAATGCTGCTGGAATCGATATAGATTTTAGTGATTTTTGGAGTATAAATAATATCAGAATTTTTAGTTGTGATCAAATTGGTTTACGAATTCAACGATCACAGAGTTTTACTATTATTAACGGTCTCATCGATAATAACACAGGAGACGGCATAGATATTACTGGCGGAACAAGAAGCACTCAACAATTTGTATTAACTAATGTAATATCTAAAAGTAATACTGGTATTGGTTTTGATATAGATTCAGACAACCAAGGCACTATATTATTCAGTTTGATAAATTGTATAGCTAAAGATAATATATCTGATGGTTTTGAAATTTCTGGTGCAGTAGCAATGTATTCTTCATTCATAAATTGTATTTCTGATGATAACAATTCGAATGGCTTTGATATAACTTCATCTACTTCAAATTTTATAGGATGCATTGCTTTGATAAATACTTTAGATGGCTTTCTAGTTAGAGATCGAAGAGGAAATCTTTTTGTTGGTTGCAGTTCTCAAAATAATACAGGTAACAATTTCGATATACAGGTTGGAGGCAATCTCTTGCTTGGATGTAATTTAGAGAGTTCTTCGACTGGTCCAGACATAAGTTTTACTGAAGATAATTTTCAATCTGTAGGAAATGTTGCAGGATCTACTCGTACTGAAAAAAAGATCCTTGAGATGAAAAATAATTCAGGAGCAACTCTTCTAGATGGTGCTGTTGTTATTTTAGACTCTATTGCTAATGGAGACAATATCACGACTACTACAACGAATGGAAGTAATAAAGTTTTTGGAATGTCAGTAGCAGCTACGTCGAATAGTGACTATGGTGTTATTCTTGTCGAGGGAAATACAACAAGCCTTCTTGTAACGAATGGAACTTCTTCTATTGCAATTGGTGATTGGCTATCTACATATTCACATGCATATTATGCAAAGAAAGCAGTAGCAGGAGATATGGTGTTTGCAATGGCTCTTGCTGCACCAACAACAAGCACTGCTTCGATTGCTGCTTTATTAGTAAATCCAAGACTAATCTGATATGGGAATAGTATACACAAATCCACAGGGTCTTCGGGTCTATGATTATAATGGACAGACTTTTGATGTTAAAACAGGAAATCCAGTAGTTAGTCAAACATCTGTGTCACAACAGCCCGGAGTGACATTTCAAAGAGTGGGAGATCCCATACCTAATACAAATCTTCTTTATGAAGAAGAAGATATTCAAAATTTAGCTGCTGGTAGTGGTTATGAGCAAACTCAACAAGATGCTGACGATGTTCCAATTTTTACAGGCACTCTTCAAACTGGAGATCCTGTCCTTGACTCAACACTTCAGCAATTGAATGAGTTCATCAAGAAACTTGAAGAAAATGGTCAAGTTCTTAATCCAAATATAGAAATTACTCCTGAAAAAATTGCAGAATTCTTAAAACAAGCAGAGACAGAAATCAATCCATATTACTCAACTCAATTAAAACTTGCAAGAGAGAATCTTTATCAAAGTCTTGGATATTCTCAAGAAGAACAATTACGGAATGAACAGACTCTAGAACAGCAATATGGGAAACAAGTAAGACAAATTGGAGAGCAAGCTGCAGAACAAGGCTTTGCTTTATCTGGATTGAGACAAGAGCAAGAAAGACAACTCGCACAAGAGACTCAGCAGCAGATAGATACTTCACGAAGAACATTACAATTCGGTGCTGGAACGGCGGCAAGACAATTTGCTCAACAATTCGGAAAACCAGGAGCTGCTCCTACTATACCAGAAGCTCCAAGAGTACTTCCAGGTGAAAATAAGTTTGCGTCTACAGGACGGCAACTTCCATTCTATGAGTTATCTCCTGACATATATGATAGTCTCATTGGAGAACAAGAATTTGCAAGAAGAGGAGCAGTCAAGAGCAGAGCTTCTGGATTAGAAGAAGCATTTCGAACTCAACAAGGGATAAATCAGCAAAGAAGTCTTATTTTATAAGAAGTGAAAAAAGTGATATAATACATATATGGCAAACTTTTACCAAACACCAGAACAGAGGGCTTCTGCTTATCGAGCAATAGGCCAAACACCACCTCCTACAACATCAATCAGAGATGTTCAATTAGAAGGTGGAAATCCTGCTGCATTTTTAGATCTTGGACAAAATCAATCTCAAAGCATTTCTCAATCTGCTCCTGATTATAATAAATTCAATCAGGCCTTATTTCAATTATTAACAAGAGCACAATCTCTTGGAACAGCTTCATTTGCTAAACAGGGCTTCAATGCTCAAGAAGAGCAAGTACGAAGAGAACAAACTACTCCATCAGATCTTATTGGTGCTTCTCCTGGATTACAAGCTGGAGTTCGTTCTGCTGCTACTGGAGCATTACAACCTACTATATCCGCAGCTCAACAAGGAGCACAAACTTTTGGAGAACAAATTCGTTCTTTTGGAGATGCAATCAATACGACGAGGCAATTTATTTCTGATATAGAAAATACAAAGAATAAAAGTCGAGATGATGCTCGGACTCTTATAAAAGATGCGTTTAGTATTGGAGGTGCTGAATCTCTCAAAGGATTAGATCCTGTAGAAATTGCTCGATTAGAAACAGAAGCTGGATATCCTAAAGGATATATTGAAGGAGTTTCTACGACTCTTAAAGAAAGAGAGTTGGAATTAAAAAGACAAAATGATGCAACAAATAAAGCATTAACTACATATCAAACATCTCAATTATTCCAAGGCATTGTAAATGCATATAATAAATCTCCTCTTATTCAAGCTTCAGATAGAACTCCTGTATTGAAAGATGCTATCAAAAATATTAGAGCAAATCCTTCAAATGGAGCATTACAACTCAATCTTGCCTATTCATATATTCAAGCATTAGATACATATCAATCTGCAGTAAGAGAAGGAGAATTGAGTCTAGTAAATTCTATTGATTCGAAAGTTGGGCAAATACAAGGATGGACTCAACAAATCATAAATGGACAAATTGTGAGACCTGATGTAGCAAAGCAAATTGCAAGTGCTGCAGAACAAGTACTTAACACAATTTCTTCAGCTGCTGTTCAAAAAGCAAAATCATTTGAGTCTCAAGCTAATGTAGCAGGAGTAGGTCCTCAATGGCAGCAATATACTGCAGGATTTCAGCCTTCGTATAAAGCTGGAAATGCAAATGATTGGGAACATGTTCCAGACAAACCAACAAATACAATAACAAGACCGCCAATTCGATTTGGCAAATAATATGGCATACAGAAATAGAACAACTGGAGAGACTATATCAGACCAGGAATATCAGTCGAGGTTTGGATCTGGATTGACTCCAGAGGCTCCAGAACAACCCCAGATTGAACAACAACCGCAAAGTGGTGGTTTCCTTCAACGACTGAAATTATCATTTGGAGGGTCTCAAGCAAGAGATGAGATTAAGAGAATAGAAGAAAGTCAAGGCACAAGAGGGAGATTGGATGTTGGAGATGTTGCTGATGTAGCTGGGGCAGCACTGCCTCTTGCTGGTGGTGTTGCTGGTGGAGTTTTTGGTGGGCCTCTTGGTGCTGCTGCAGGAGCTGCTGCTGGACAAGGAGTTCGAAGATTTGTTGGAGGTCTTGTTGGTGCAGATCAGCCGACTACTAAAGATATAGTGAAAGATGTCGCAATTACTGGAGTAGGCACGTATGCTGGAGGCAAAGTGCTTGGAGCTGCTTTTAATGCATTAGCTAAAAAACTGCCACAAAAACTAATATCTACTATTTTTAAAGAGACTTCTGATGACATTGCATTAAAAATTAAGACTGGCGGAATAAATCCATCTACTGCTCAAGAGATACTTGCTAAACCAAAAATGTTTGGAACTGGAGAAGGTATGATGTCTGAAGCTTATAAGCAAACTCAGAATTTAGAAAAACAAGCGTTAAATGTAGTTACTGGAAAAATAGTATCTATAGAAAATAAACAGGGATATATCAAACTTATTCAAGACTATTTGAAACATCTAAAAGGCACTTCATTTGGCTTTGAAGCGCCAATGAAAAATAAAGGCTCGCTTTTAGTAAAAGAATTACAATCATCAAAAGGTGCAAAGATTGCTGGTGATGTAGCTCTAGGACTTAGAAGATTCATTGATGGAATCAGAAAAACAAGTTCATTCAGACTTAATCCTAATTTAGCACCTAAAGAGACTGCATATAAAATAGCAGCTGATAATCTACGACACACGTTATCTTCTCAAATACCAGAAGTTTCTTCGATAATGAAAGACTACAAGATTTATATCAATGCATTTGATGATTTAGCAGACTATGTAGCTAAAGGACAGAACAAAGCTCTTTTTGACTTGATAGATGTTTTTATTGTATATGGCATAGATCCAACTGCTTATCTAGGTC
>CAYIGE010000063.1:0-6374 GCA_964362835.1 Candidatus Woesearchaeota archaeon | reverse complement strand
TACATATAAAAGCTACAAACCAGCCAAATATGGGAATTGTGGAAAAAACAATCATGCCTCCGGGAATAGCGGGTATGACATTGCTCAGCGTTCTTATTAACACCAGGAGTATAGCTCCGATAATTAAGTGTTCTTGGGTAAATTCCAAAGTTGAATCTAGACGGTAAGGATTAAAAAAAATAAGAACAAGCAGTAAGATGATTAGGCCTAATATACCAAGAGTTCCTATTGCCAGCCGTTTTTTCCGCATCAAGTTATTTTACCACAAAAAACCCCGCCTCGCGACGGGGTAGTGTGGACATAAGCCAAATATCTTGGAACCGAATTGAGGAGTATGTTTTTAAATGGTATCACATATTAAATAGGGATAATGCTAGTATCTCTCTGCATAGATAGTCCTCGTTTTTACCATTGGTATACACATCTTAAATATGGAATCAGATAATTAGAGGCTAGGGGAGGTATACTTCAATTTAGCCTATCGTAGATATTAATTGAGGTTATTGCCTATACAGAACTTGGGGAAATCTTTTATATAGTATAAGGGTTTATTATATACGAATAGTATGTAGTTACTATAGTTAGACTATGCTATGACTATAGTCTTTGTTAGACACACTAAAAGACAAAATTGATATAGTTTGTATTTAAATGTATTTGAATGTAATTCCAAAAAGGGTGTTTTCCTCATATACTATACATAAAAATCTTTATAGAGCATGTTCTTTATCGAGCAAGTAGGGGTTTGTAGTAATAAATCGCTTCCTTCATTGCCTTTTCCTCCTGTTGTCATTATCCATGTTGGTTTGGTGGGATTAATCATCTTCAGTTTTCTTACCAAGAAGAAACCTTATCAGAACATACCATACCAGAAAAACTATCATTGGAAGAAACAAAAGTATATATACTACTGCTTCAATCGCTTGAAGAATTGTCTCACTGTCTTGCAGCATTTGATAAAAAAAGTTAAACAATCCGTAAATTATCACAGCTACCATTAAATACACACAAATTTTAGCTACTATCATTATGCGTATTACCTCCTTTACTCATGAACAAAAAAAACATTTATTGCACTGTATAATATTTCATTTTTGCACTAAGAGACTGGACAAATTGTTGTATGTCTCTGTCAGTAGAGTTTATGTTTTCAGCTATTAAAAGACTGATTTTACTTACCTCAGAATCAAACAACTTAAATGTATCTTCATGTTTCTTAATGTATTCACAATCAGAAATAAACTGTTCGTATTCGGTTTTACTACTACTCGGTCTAAATTTATCAAAGTCAATGTCAAAGTAATTTGATTTGGGTTTTACTGTAGGCGTTGGAGAGATTGGATTTTCACAAGAACCATATTTCGTTTTTAATCCTTTGATTCTTGCTTCAGATTGGAGGTAAGAAATAACATCATCATAGAGCTCTAAGTGGATAATCCTATATTTTTGTAGTAAATGTTCCTGTCTTTTGACTGTTGCTTCATCCGCTTTAATTTGTTCCGAGATTCTTCTTGCATTTGTTTGATTTTCATTCCACTCACTTAATGCCTTATATGTTTTGGGTAAATATGGAATTACTACAAAAAACAATACAAGCACTAAAAGAATAATTATTAATTTCAATAGTCTAACTTGGCTTTTCTTATACATAGTTATACTCTATTCAAATTAGCTCTTATTACAGTCCATTATACACTATTTAAAAGATATATCTGGTAAAGAAATAGCTAGTAATCCACTAATCTTAAATTGCTATGAACTATAATTTTCTTTACCAAAAGTTAGGGGAAAGAATTGAGGAGTTGAGGAAGAAGAAAAGAATGACGCAGGAAGAACTAGCAGAAAAGGCTGGTTTACATAGAGCATATTTCTGGGACATTGAGAATGGAAGGAATATCTCAATTAAAACGGCATATAATATTGCTCGTGCTTTAGGTGTAAAACTCTCCGAACTTTTTAACTTCTAAATTACACTTATTCTCATAATGATATAATTGGGTGCAAAAGCATATCATTTATTTCAAATATGAAAGACGAGAAAAAAACAAAGATTAAGGACTTGATAACCCAAGCTGGGAAGCATCTTCGGGACGAGTTTGAAGAAATAAAGAAAAATGATCCTCATTATGGACAACGAGGTGCAGAAACAGAAGATGTTTTGAAGGATTTCTTAAATAAACATTTACCTAAAAGGTTCGCTGCAGATACTGGTATTGTGATTGACCACGAAGATAATATCAGTTCCCAAACTGACGTTATTGTTTACGATTCTGATAATAGCCCTGTCTATCGTGCAGGATCAAAGTTAATGATTTTACCAAGTGATAATGTAGCTTCAGTTATTGAGGTAAAATCTAATTTAACAAAAGCTGAATTAGAAGATGCCGCCAAGAAAATTTCTTCTGTAAAAAAATTGAAACGATCTCCCATTACTGACGTAGATCAGCCCGTTACATTTAGTCCCCTGATAATGACTAAGCCATACGGTATTGTTTTTGCGTATGAATCCAAAACATCATTGGAAGCTCTTGCAGAAAATCTGAAAGAGATCAATTCAAAATATCCATCAACAGAGTGGATAGATATGGTCGTAGTACTTGATAAAGGAGTTCTCGGATATACAGTTCAATCCCCATTTGAAGAAGGTTTTCCTGGATGGTTGGGTGGTGCTGCAGATGACGAATTTCCCCCTCCACCAATGTACGTCCATCTTGTAAAAGAAGAGGTAGGCGAACTGTCGTTAAATAGATTCTTTGTTAGTCTTATGTCCCATCTGACTTTTTATAGAAAACGTTCAGCAGTCAACATAGATAGCTTTCTCGGTACTGAACCTAAGCAGGTGATGACCCTAAATGCATACCAATATAATTTACAAAGACAATTAGTTGAGGTTACGGATGACCATAAAAAAGGTAAATTTACAATGCCACTCAGGTTTAATTTATACAAAGCCGATGATAAAAAATATTTGGGGCAAGTAAGCAGAAAACCCTGGCAAGATGGTGCAATAGTGGTTTATTCAGGTTATATTCCACCAGAACCTATTTTTCAGGTCTTTTTTAGCCATGCAAGAACTAATGCAGTGATAATGCCAGGGATGAGAAAGTCAAATGATAGATTGTGGATGTCATCTGTTATCCCCTTATCGGAAGAAGATTTTATAAAACTTTGCGAAGCTTTAGGTACTAATATAAGAAGCATTATTACGAAAAGAGATGCTGATGACGAAAATCCAAATTCAACCATCCATTACAAAGAGGAGGATATTCCCGAACAATAAATGATTAAGCATGGATAATAATTTTTGGCAAGTGAATTTTTGGGGCATTGTTGGTACAGTTAGTGGACTAACGGGTGTCTTCGTCAGCTGGTTTAGTTTTCAATATAATACTCCCAAAATTGAAATAGACAGGATGTATCTAATTATCCCTGACCGAATACCTCCTGAATGGAAGAATAAAACTGTAAATGAATTAAAAAACTCTTATTTGGATTATACATTAGAGATTGTAGTTAGGAACAAACGAGGAGGAGCAGGTTCTATTGATAAGCCAAACTTGCTTGTAAAAATTTCTGGTGATAAAAGATTTATATTCTTTACAAAATACAGAACTATTGTAGTTCATCCGCAAACACAGCATACAGAATACGAGAAAGAGGATGAAAATGTTACAAGCTACCGGACAGTCAGACACGGAAAAGCCTTTAACCTTAGTGGTGGAGAAAAAGCAGACGAGAAACTAGAATATGATGTTGAAAAACCAGACATGATCCATGCAATAGTCCAAAATTTTGAGAGCATAAAATACTTTGTAGAGTATTGGGATAACAATGGGAAGCGTTATGAGAAAAAAATTGAGAGGATCATAAATGAAAGTGATCTGGATAAGGACTAAATATACTATCACAGAGAACTAAGCTGTTATACTTACCTCATGGCAAAGCAGGGCTCTCAAGGAGAAATTGTATTTAAAAACGCTCAATTAGAGCTTGCAAGAGAATCAGTAAAGTATGCCATAGAGAAACTTAGAGAAAAATGGAAGATTCCCATAGATGGATTTCAAGAAAATGGAGAGTATCGAAAATGGTTCATTAAACTAACAGGAAAAAAACTATTTGTTGGTAAATATTCTCCATCTCTGTATTCAAATTTCCTACAAGATGTTAGAGATACTATCTTACCACTTGTTAACAAACCTCCTTATTGGACACTTTTTTTCACTACATATATTACAGAAGGACAAATCAGAAATAAAATTGTATTACGTTCTGGGGATACCCCTACTCTTCCTAGAATTAGTTTAGTTTCCAAGTACAACAAACCTACAGTTGTTTTAGAACTAAATGCAAATACAACTCTTAACGATATTAGGAGGGTATGGAATAAAGTCCGTGTACTTCAAAAATCTTTACCTGATTATGAATCAACGAGAATAAGAAGAAAGTTGTTACAAGACCTCTCGTTGTTAGAGCAAATAAGCACAGGCAGAAACATCAAAAAAATATATGATAAATCTGTTCCACATGATATGGATGACGAGAGAAGTTTAGAAGCCACCCATAAAGGCGTACAACGCCTTAAGAAGATAGTAAGAGGACATTAGCATATCTATAGTTATTGTCCATAATCTTCACCCCCTTTTAATTACCATAACAGCAACCGTATAGGGCTTGTGTAAAAACAAGGTTACTAACTAATTAGTAATAAACAGTCTCTTGAGAGCCCTATACTCGGAGGCTGTTTTTTGTTGAAAAATAACTATGGGAAAAAATAATAAACAGATCACAATAGAAATTGTTAGAAAGAGATTAGGTAAGAGAGGAAAAATTATGACAGAGAAACAAATAGAAGACTTATTGACCTTTCTCCGCTTGCTGTGCAACAAGACTATTGACTATGTAATACAAAGGAATTAAGCTAGATAAATCTAGCATTTAGCTATGAAAACTAAAGCACTTATTTATTGTCGAGTTTCTTCCCAAAGACAAGTAGTAGAAGGACACGGAATAGACAGCCAAGAGCAAAGATGTAGAACTTATGCTAAAAACAAAGATTACGATGTTATGGAGGTATTCCCTGACGAGGGCGTATCTGGCGGATTATTTGAAAGACCTGCTATGCAAAAACTTATTGCATATCTTGATGAGCACCTACTAGAAAAATTTACAATTATATTTGACGACTTAGCAAGATTTGCTAGAGATGTAAAAGTTCACATTCAATTAAAGGCAGAGCTTCAATCTAGAGGAGCAAAATTAGAATGTCTCAACTTTAATTATGATGACAGTGATGAAAGCGAAATGGCAGAATTGATGTTAGCAGTCAGCAACCAATATCAGAGAAAAAGCAATAGAAGACAAGTAATTCAAAAAATGAAAGCAAGACTAGAAAGAGGCTATTGGTCATTTATGCTTCCCAAAGGTCTTATCAATGCTAAAGACCCCCTACATGGTAAAATTGCCGTATCTAATGAACCATATGCCACGATTTACAAAGAAGGCATTGAGAAATATAGAGATGGAATTTTACCGACAATTGATGCGTTTCAACTCTTTGTGAACGAAAAATACAAAGAGTATGGCATCACTCATGTCATGGCTCATGGTACTGCAACAAATACACTTAAAGAAATTTTATATGCAGGATACATTGAATATCCTGAATGGAATGTCCCTCGTAGAAAAGCCCAACATAAGGGGTTTATAACACTTGAAACATTTGAGGTTGTACAAGAAAGACTGCAAGCTCGTGCAAAACCTTGGAGAAGAAAAGACTATAACTTAGACTTTCCTTTAAGACCTCATGTTTTATGCGATAAGTGCGGAATACCAATGTCAGGTGCTTTTAACACAGGCAGGAGTGGAGAAAGATACCCTCATTATTATTGCAGAGGTAAAGGATGTGAATACATTTGGAAAAGCATTGGTAAAAATAAGTTTGAGAACCAATTTGAAAACCTGCTATCAACAGTAAAACCTGATGAAGACATTATTGATTTAACAAGAGATATTCTGCTTGCTGAATGGAACAATCGTTTAGAAAATTACTCGCTAATTAAGGGTAATATGCAGAATGAATTTAATAAAATTCAAAAGGAAATTGATGATTTCGTTGAAAGAGTGGGGAAAACAAAAGATCAAACTCTCATTGATATTTACGAGGGAAAGATTAAGGATTTAGCGGGTAGAAAGAAAGAGCTTGAACAGAAATTAAAACAGAATAATTACTCCGATAAAGATTTTGGAACTGCATCAAAAAAAGTATTTGATACCTTAAAAAAGCCTATGGAAATGTGGCAAAGTGATGATTGCAACGATAAAAGAACTATTCTTTTTATGTATTTTGAAGACAAATTACGATATGATTACTTTCA
>CAYIGE010000062.1:0-6417 GCA_964362835.1 Candidatus Woesearchaeota archaeon | reverse complement strand
ACACAACCATATTTTCCACTACCAAAATCTACTAAATTACCAATAGAGCAAATATTTACAATGCTCGGAAATATTTCACATTTGTCAGTAGTTGGATTGTAAATTCCCATATTGCAAACGTTGTCTGAAGGAGCTTGGACTTCGCATTTTCCAGTAGTAGCATTCAAAACTCCTGTCTTGCAAATTGTATCATAAGGAATAATATCTTTCACACATTTGTCGCCTACTAAAACAGCCCCCAATTCTTTGCAAGCTAAAGTGGAATTTACTTCTTTTATGCACTGATTGTTAATAAATACTCCGCCTATACACTTCAACTCGCTGTCAACATACTTGATACATTTCTTCGAGACCTCATCATACAAGTAACCATTAGCAACATCGCATTTTATCTCATTTATGGGATATAAAACACACTTCTTTAGATTATTGTCATAAGCAAATCCTGCATCACAAAATATAAAATTGTCTGGAGCATAAACACATTTGTCTAATATTTTATCATAAGAAGTTCCCACGGGACAATTTGCAAACAATCCAGGAGTGAATGTGCAAACTCCCAAATTGACATCGTAAATACTTCCAGAATATGAAGTGCAATTTGCTTGTATAGGTGGGTTCCAAATGCAAGCTCCTTGTGATACATCATATCTTCCAGCTTCACACACATATCTTGTAGTTGCTTGGACTGCACACGCGCCTATAGAAGGGTCAAATTGACCTTCACTGCAAAAGTAAATTATTCCCGGTACAACTTTAGCACAAGATTTTGTAGTTGCGTCTACAATATTATTCTCACAAATTGTCGGTAATTGGTAGTTGTTGTTTAATATATAAAATATTGTCCAAACTTGGTCAGTTGGAACTTGAACTACAACACCTGAATCTAATGTTGAATAAATAGAAGAATTGCCACCAGTTTCCATTTTTGTAGCATCCACTACTATCATAGGAAGAGCTTCTGGACAGAACTTTACTACGGGATATCGAAGTGATGTCTTTGATATTGTTTTGCCAGCAGAAAAACTCTCCATTGCAACAAGCTGGTTATTTTCAAGCGCACAGACTTTTCTTGGCTTGCAAAGTGTAGTCTTTTCATCAATTATATAATCTGAAGGACAAGTAGAGTTTACAATGCATTTTATAGTATCTGTCCTAAACAAATAATTGTCAGGGCAACTTCCTGCATAGTCAAAAGAATCAGGATAATAAGCTACATTAGCTTGAAGATTTGCCATTGTAATGCCAGTAGCAGAAGAACCCCCAGTGCCGCCTACAGCTATTATTAACTTGTTAGCTATCGCAGGCTCATTGTGAGTAGTCAATGTCTGGTGTGATGGGAACGCATTCAAGTTTCCTGAAACACCACATATTGAACCTGTGCTGATAACATCTCCACCAATTACATTTTTATTATTTGTAAATCCATAAGTTATAAAACTTCTCCAGTCGATATTTTCGCCACATGAACCTGTACAAGCAATGCTAGTGCCGCCACCCATACAATTAGGCAATCCAGCAGGTCCGTGCAAATCAACACTTACAATCTGCGCAATTGGGTCTTTTATGTCATTGCTCAAGTCAATTTCCCATCGAGTCCACAATTGTGATGTATCTGTGACAACTTTATTATAACTGATAGTGTTTGTAGGATAAGAAGCAACTGAGAACATTGTAAAATATGTAAATCCTGTTATAGTCAGCAACACAACTGCAAGCAATAGAATAAATGAAAGTTTCTTGAATTTCACTGTTTTGCACCTAATATTAATTTAGCATTGCTTAATATAAACATTTTCAATTGCTCCTTGAACTCGCAGCAGGATATTTTACATTTCTTTTCCTCAAGTATTTCACCCATACAAATGACAAAGCTAAAAGCAGTACTACAAGCGTCCAGAAAATCCAGCTATTCAAGATTAAGATTAAAAATGATGCTACACTCATCTGTGAGAATATAGTTTGAGCTAAGTTGTTTGGTACGTGGCGCGCGTGTATTATCAATACATCTCTCAACAACAGCATCCATAAGATTTGTTCATAGCCAAAAATAAGAGTAGCTACACTGTTAACAACGTCTCTAAAACCATACACAGCTGTATGGTATGCCACAAAAAATAGTGGAGTGACTAAACAAGCAATAATCAAAGAAAGCACTGGAGAACGTGTGTACAATAATAAAAGTGAAAATGTCAACCCTAATAAGAATGAGAAAAAGAACACATCTTCAACTATTGCTGCAGGAATCACTAACATAGTATCACCTACTAATCCAAGATTAGTCACTTCAAACACGGGAGAAAAAATAGAGTATTTAGAAGTGCCGATGAAGAAGAATGTTGCAACAAACAATACGATTGCTAGCATGTATGTGAATTTTTTGGGTATTGGCAGAAAGCCGTCTTCTGCTAACGGCATGTTGAAATTGAAATTTCCGACTCTTCTCAAGACAAGAGAAAATATTATGCCGAGTGTCGCAAGAATGCCAAGAACTAAAAATGTAAGTGCGTTTTCTTGCAACGGAAAATAATTAATAAACAGATAAGACATAATCGAGAACGAAATGAAATAAAGCATGATTTCACGGATTTTGTGTATCTGAACAGAATCTGACCCAAGAAAAAGTGGATTGTCTTTTAACTCATTTTTCAATTGAGACACCCTGAATTTTGTCTGTGTTCATCTGAAAGTTTTCCGTCCATGAAAATAATTGCATTTTAGCATATTTAAAACATTTAAACAATAAAGAAAAAATTTGAAATTAAAAAATTTTTTCCAAATTTGGTAGAACCGTATAGTGTAATATATATTACTCAACGATTAAACCAGATTTGCTTGTCTCCAGTAAATGCTCCCGGTACTATTGAAGCTATTCCCGCGTCCCCCGGTGTAGATGTTGCTGACTCGTCAGACCAACATGCTTTCCAAACTTGTGAATCGTCCTTACACCATGTAAGGTCCCACAATGTCAAGAAAGTTGAATCTGCTATTGTTGCTACTTGTTGTCCAGCTTTCAATTTTATTTGATAGTCGAACTCGTAAACATTTGCATTTGCTGTCTTAGGGTCGTCATCTAACCATGTGACTCCACCTAGAACGTAACAACCTACAGGTCGTAGTGAAGATATGTTCCCTGGAATAAAGCCTAGTGCTGTTGCACCATCTGAAGGCTTAGTCCCGACTGGGTCTATCAATCCACCCGTTGATTCGTTGTTACACACTGCTAGTCTTCTATTGCCCGTTGTGAATGGTTCTAACAATGGGTCAGGATTTCCTAATGAAGCTCCCACAGAAACTTGAATCTTCACTGAAAGAAGAGTGTTAGTTTCACCAGCAGCTGTGAACGTGATGTTTGTCGTTGCTTCTGTTACACTAGCATCTTTTCCTGTCCACGTTGGGACACCTTCCATGTAAACTTTTAAGTTAGTTCCCTGTGAAACTAATCCCGGTACATTGCTCCAACTTACTGGAACTTTTGTATAGTAATACTCAGCACCGCGGTCAGTTGTTGACTGGTAATTGTCGTTTCCAATCATGATGTAACCGTTATAGTTGTTTGGAAGATTTGTTGAAAGTGATGTTATTGCGTTGTTCAATCTAGTTTCACCCACAGAAACAGTTCCTGCATCTTCAGCTTTATAACCTTTGTTGTCAGTTGCTGACCAAAGTTCAGCATTGATGTCAGTGCCATTTCCATAGATTGCGTCTAGACCTGAAGCTGATAGTGAAGCAGCGTAATTGCTACCCCCTCCCGTTGTTATAGGAGGAGAATCATCAATCGTATCTTCTTGTTGAGGCGCGGGTTTTACTGAAAATACAGTGACATAAAGGACTGACGCTGTAATAGAAAACAGACCTAGTGAAACTATGATAGCTGCTAACATTACTGGTGCTAGTCCCTTGTGCATTTTAATTTTCAATTAAACCACCTAAAAAACGTTTTATAGTGCGCATCGCTCTTGGGGCTTCCACCTGTATTAATCATCTAAGATTAATTAGAAAAATGTGTTTATAAATTAATATTTAATATTTATTGCTTTGCTAGACTTTCAAACACAAAGGTTTTAAATCATAGTAATTAAATCTATATATATGGATAGAAACTTTCACATGTCAGATGAGTCAGAATTCATGATACGAAATCTTAAGTTCCAGCCGCCGTCATTGAAAAAAATAAAATTGCAAGATGTAGAAATTGAATACACAGCTAACAAATTGATAATAGGATTAGAAAATAAAAATAAGACATTCTCACTCAACATGGAAGAAAGCATCCGTGGGACTCTTTTGGGAAATCCGGGTTGCTTAGAAAAAGGAACTTTAATAAAAACATCTAAAGGATTAGAAAAAATAGAAAATATTAACGAAGTATTAAGCTTCAATTTTGAAAATAATAAAATTGAACGTGATATAGCTAAAACACGTTATGTTGGGAAAAAACAAATTTATCAGATAGAGACTGAAAAGAGCGTGATTAACTGTTCTGGAGACCATAGATGGTTCGTCAAAACTGCTAATGGAATTGAGTTGAAACTAACAAAAAACATCGACGTCAACAATGATAAATTGATAATTATAGGTTGAATAAGATGATAAAAAATACAGAAATTAACAGAAGACTTAAAATTAGTAAAACATCTAAATTAAGAAATATGTTGAAACGTTTCTTTCTAAACAAGACACTAAGTTTATTTTCTCTAAGTGAACAAATACGATATTTAAATAATTTTCACAAATATCCTAGATATGATATATGGAACAAACATTTGACGTTGAAAGATTATTTACATCATAAAACAAAAGCTTCAAATTATGCAAAAAAACTCTTGCTGAATAAAGAAAGATATACTATTAGCACAACATGCAAACACTGTAAACATGTATTTAATCACAGAATATCGTCCAATACATTAAACCCCACACGACTAAAACAATTTTGTTCTTTAAAATGCTATGTAGATTCGCCTTATTACATTTTTAAACGCTCAGACATTCAAAGAAAAAATGCTAATAAATGGGCAGATAAAAGAAGAGGCCAAACAAACATAGAATACTACGGGAAAGAAAAAGCTAATTTGATTAGCAAAAAAATAAGCAGAGCTGCTATAAAAAGTTTGAAAAATTATTATAAAACGCACTCTAGTTCTAGAAAAAATAAAACACTAGAAGAAATCATGGGTGTCGAAAGAGCTAAAGAAGCTAAGAAAAAACTCAGTATCGCATTTAGTGGTAAAAATAATCCCTCATATGGTATACCCCGTTATCCAAAGTTGAAATATATAGAAGAATTAGGACATTCAATTAGAAGCAACTGGGAGAAAGAAGTGTTTTTAAAATTTAAAAAAAATAAAATTAGTTATGATTATGAACCTGAAGCATTTGCATTATCTAATAGTACTACATATACACCAGACGCTAGACTTAAAGATAGCAATATTTTTATAGAAATCAAAGGCCCAATATTTGACTGGCAGATTGAAAAGATGAAGTTATTCAAAAAAGAATATCCAACTTTTAAACTAATAGCTATAACAAACAATAGAAGACATAATTTTGAAAAGCTTAGTTTTTGTGACAAGATAATAAGTTATAACTCATTTATTACTGACACTGAGGTAAACATATGAAATTCCTTAAAATCAAAAAAATAATTAAAACTGAAAAAATAACAGACATGTATGATTTAGAAGTAAAGAAAAATCAAAATTTTATATTAGAAAATGGTATACTAAGTCATAATTCAGGCAAGTCGTTTTTGATGCACGTGATAGTAGACAGGTTCGCAAAAGCTGGAGGGAGTGTCTTCATAATAGACACAAAGGGAGAATATCTCACTCTCATTGCTCCACTCCAAGAAAAGCTCAGAAAATTCTTGTTGCCTGAAAAATTCGGCCACGAAGAACCGCAAGGCTTTGAAATACAATCATTGTACCCAGCTTACTTGTTAAAATTCTCTGACTACGAAATATTCCAGCCCATAGAAAAGTTCATACAATTAAACATAAAAAACTTAACTACAGAAGACTTGAATGACTTCATGTCTCTGTTTGACGTCATATCTCCAAATGAAAAATTGTTAGTCGAAAGAATGTTCGAAGACTTAGAAGAAAAGAAAATTGACACTTATAATAAAATGATAGATTATATTGGTGAATCAGGCTATCCAGACGGGACAACAAACGGGTTGATAAACAAAATAAGGCAACTCAAAGCAGACAAATTAATAGGAGAAGAATTTGACTTCATAAATCTCACTGACATCTATACACCGGGAAAAATAACAATCATAAACATAGCTGGAATAGATACGCTTGGAAAGTATAGGAACAAAATAAATGCACTGCTTGGAATAGTTTTGAGAATGCTTTATGCTCACTCTCAATTGTCTAAAGGCAAAGCAAACAAAATATTAGTTTT
>CAYIGE010000061.1:0-6466 GCA_964362835.1 Candidatus Woesearchaeota archaeon | reverse complement strand
TCAAAGTGCTACTCCACACTAAAGTGTGGAGTTTTCAGAAGCACTTTGACATAATATTTCAGTCATTTTATTAGGAATTATAGTCTCTTGTTTCTTTGAAGCATTGCTATTTTTACTCGGTCTTTTGCGATTTGATTTGAAGCGTCACGCGGGGATATGTTTTGCTTTCTTGCAGTTGTTAGTACAAGAGCAGTATTTGTCAAGATTTTTTCTTTTACGATGCTTCTCATATATTTCTCGTCCTTGCAGATATATTCTGCGTAGCTTGAAATGACGCCGCCAGCGTTTGCTACAAAATCTGGGATGATAAGTATCTTTTTACTTAATTCCTGCTCAACGTCTAAAGGTATGGGAATATTTGCGGCTTCCACGATGATCTTTGCCTGGACTGCGTGCATGTTATGATGTGTTATGACGTCTGGCAATGCGCCAGGTATTAATACGTCTACTGGAAGCTCAAATAATTTGTTAGTTGACAAGATTTTGCCTTTGCCTGCAGTTACTGTTCCCTTGCTGGCTTTGATTTTTTCTATTTCTTTAAATGAAAGCCCGTCTGGATTGTAGAGACATCCCTTGCTGTCGCTTATTGCGACGATTTTTGCGCCTGCTTCTTCCAAATGCTTGAACGTAAATGTTCCAACATTGCCAAAGCCTTCAATTGCAATTGTTGCACCTTGCAGAGGGATGTTTGCGTGCTTGAGCGCGACTTGAGTTGCATAGTTAACTCCAAGTCCCGTGCTTCCTAATTCATGAGGAAGACCGCATACTGTTTTTCCTCCGATAGATTTACAAAAATCTCCTGGTTTGCCGGTTGCTGCGTTGAAGTCACCGTGCGCTTCCACGAATGTTTTCATCTCTTTTTCAGTAGTGTTAATGTCTGGACCTGCGATGTATTCTGAAGGAACTAAATTTTTTAATGCCCTTGCGAATGCTTGTATAAATTTTTCTTTTTTTTCTGAATCTGTTTCTTTATTGAAAATAATTCCACTTTTGCCGCCGCCGAATGGCAAGTCTGCCAACGCGTTTTTGAAAGTCATTGCTCTTGCCAGCCTGAATACTTCTTTGATATTAACTGTTGGCGTCATTCGGATGCCTCCTTTCGCTGGACCTCGAGCAGTGTTGTCTATTACTGTGAATCCGCGCATTCCTGTTGCAGGGTCGTACATCTCCACTATTTTTTCAGGACCTAAATCGTCTTTGAATTCGTCTATTTCCATGCTTTTGACTGCTCTTTGCAAGATGTTGAAATAATTAGGATATTTAAAATGTTGTGGTTCTTGTTATGCACGAAAAAGGTGGTCTTTAAAGCGGCACAAATTATATATACTTATCTAAATATATGAGAACAGTGGAAAACTTACAGAGGTTAAAAGGAGAAAGTCTCAATTTAAAGAGAGCATTAGTATTTTGATGGGCAAAGTATTGATAAAGATTTCATATGCTTTAGGGAGGGTTAATAGTAGAGAATCTGCTTCAGAGCGAGAATTCTTCAGTAATTTTCCTCGAGATAAATTTATTCCGTATGGCTTTTAATCTTTCTAAACGCAAAAAAGTAGAATATAATGAGTTTCAAAAAAGGATGCAGAATGCACACAATTGTCTTAAGTGTCAAAACAAAATATTTTGCGTTTCAGTTGACAAATTAGGAAAAACAAGATGTGCATATTGCAATGAAATTGTTGTTTATCCTTCAGTTAGTAAGGAACAATTAGAAATATGGACGAAAGAGAGTCCTTCAGTCTAATTATTGTGTGAAGCTCAATGTAAAAATTTATATACATGCAATATTGTGTAGATTATAGGAGTTTGGTATGAAAGAAAAGATAGAGATAGATATTGTTATTTACCCTGAAGGGAAAGGCGAGGATGTTGTTTATAGCATTAGCTCTATGCAAATTCCTAATGTTGTTACCCAAGGAGATACAATCGAACAAGCCAAAAATCGTTTAAGGGAAGCTTTAGAGCTTTATTTTGAATCTGCACCTTGGGAAATGGAAAGATTAATTAATACTAATCTTATTAAATAAAATGACAGATCAAATATTTCAACCAAGAGGAATGGAAGAATTCGATAAAGATAGTAGATGGTTCTATGAAAATATAGATTTTCTTAGAAAAAAAGGGTTTACAGGAAAGTTTGTAGCCGTAAAAGATAAAGAGATTATAGAATATAGTAATAACTTAGATATGGTAATTAAATTTGTAGAGCAAAGAGGAGAGAATCCCTCATATTTAGTGATAGAATTTGTTTATCCAGAAGGAACAGTAGTCTTATTGTAAAATGAGAATTCCTGTCAAAGTCGAGTTCTTTGCTGGCGGACTTAGACCGATGGTTACTTGTTCTTTGAGATCAAATGAACCTCGTATTTTTAGTTTTCTAAATGCTATTATTGATACAGGCAGTCCGACTACAATTTTGGGAGGCTCTGATGTACAAAGAATGAGAATATCACAAATACAAATGCAAAAACTTGTGGGGGCAGAAAAAGAAGTCAATCTTGGGGGAGCGCAGATGAAAACTCGTGATTTGCCAGAAGCGGAGATTATAATCGGCAATAAAATAAATGTTAAACTTCCAGTTAAGGTCCCAGTAAAAATTATTAAAGGAGTTCCTCCTCCAACAATAATAGGAGTTGATTTTTTATTAGCGGGAAAGTTGAAATTCTTCTTTGATCCTGCTGGAAAAGAAGCTTATCTGGAAACGGGGGATTAATTACTTGAACTACTTAATCCCTATATTTTATTCTATCTTTAGTAATTAGAATTCCTCTTTTTATTGCTTCATCTTTAACTAAATCCAAATTCACAATACTATCTTTTAAGGCTAATTCTGGAAGATTATCTATTTCAAAAGCTTGTTGTTCTTCTAGGAAATTAATTAATACCTTTCTAACAATTTCGCTAAGATAATTCAGCCCAGGAAATTCTAACTTTTTATCTTTTATACTTGTGAAAACAGTTTTAGATTTTAAATTATCTATTAAGTTAATATGTTTCTCTAGGTTTTCTCCTTCATGTGTAAATAAAGACCGAATATCGTAAACTGATGAGAGCATTTTTTTAAACTCTTCTTCTGTGAATTTCTCCTTCCACTCATTGAAATTAGATAATATAAAACTTATGAAATTACGCTTCGCACCATATTCTTCATTAAACCTTCCATAAATCTCATCAATCTCTTTTTTAGATATCTCTTCTTTATTATATAACTCTTTAATTAAGTATTCATAAAAATTATGACCTTTATTAGAAATACATTCTAAACTTATAACAAAAAGGAAGAAACTAATTGAAGGGTTATCATTTGATGTTATCAAAGCCTCTTGATAACAGTTGCAGGCTCTTGCATACCTCTCTAATTTCTCTAAAGGCATGGATTTTAATTTATTATATAGATCTAGTAAATTTATTGGAAAGTCAACTAAGGGCTCAAAATAAATAAACTGCTTATTAGTTTTTGATATTTGTAAGTTGTTTAGCCTAGATGAACAAATCTTTAATTTCTGTTTTAAAATAGTTGACAGCCAAGAAGTGATAATTTCTGCTTCTCTTTCAGGATTTGAACCTTGTTGTCCTTCTTTCCATTCATCTATAAAACTTAATAACAATTCTGTTTTAAAACCTTCTAAATTTTCACTTGGCAAGGAGGAGATTGTATATTTGCCTATTTTAATTTCAGAAAAGTCAGGTTTAAATTTTTCTCCCAATCTACATTTCAAAGATAGTTTAATAGAGTTATTCATTTCAAACTCTCTTCAACAATCTTAACCTCATCTTTAGTTAAGCCATATAATTTATACACTTCTTGGTCAATTTCATAATCTGTATTTTTGATTTGTTGCTCAAGCCGTTCTTTTTCATTTCCGCTGGGTTTTCCATCGTGAAGTTGTTTTTGAAGTGCGAGCATTTGGTCTACTAGAGAGATTATTGGTTTCTGAAATTTGATGTTTATATTTTTTATAGGAAGTTGACGTAAGTGAGCTGGTTTTACCTCATATTCATTAAACTTTTTTTGAAAATAGAAATCCATTAGAAGCGAATTTAGAATACCCAAGCAATATTTGATTGAATAATCAGTATTATTTATTACTATATTTGAAAGTCTATTAAGATTATAATATTCTTCATTATCGAATGTACAGACAAGTTTTCTTTTCATACCTCTTCTTGTTCGTTGAACAAGAATTTTTTCTTTAATGAATATCTCTTCTTCAGGTAATGTTCTTCCTCTATCTCCGTAACTGTCTACTAATTTTTTATCATATAAGACCCATTCACCAGCCCAAATTAGAAAATATCTAGATATGTTTTTTCCACTTAAAAGTTTATGATATCTATTATCTATTTTTTTTGAAGATACTAATTTATTTTTTATGTATCCTGTGTTTATTCCTACAGTAACGAGAGCAATATTGCTAAGAAATGTAGAATTATTCTCAATCTTTTTTATTATTTTGTCTAGATTCGGACTTATAAAAATATTGAAAGTATTATCTTTCGCCTCTAAAAAAGTACTTTGAAGCAGATTATACTCTTGCTCTGGTTTCGTTAATTGTGTCTTTCTAGAGCGGGAAATTGATACTTTTACATTATCCTCTCCATCTTTGCTTAAGCATTTTTGAGAAATTAGTATTGTGCTTTCAACTGTCACCCCTTCAAAAACATCCAAACCTAAATCAAAAATATTCTTTAACTGAGAAGATGAAAGTAGAAATTTTCTCAACTTATTATATGACTGAGCTGTTAAAAAAGTGTTTGGGATAATAAAGCTCAAGAGTCCATTTTCTTTTAGTAAATGTACTGAAAGTTCTATAAAGAATCTATACATTTCAAAGTTTCCTTGAGATGTTTCATATTTTTTAGTATAAGCATCTTTAATTTCTTGGGTAGGTATGCCTCTGTAACCATAAGGAGGATTACCTACCACGACATCAAAGCCGCCTTTGTGAAAAGGCTCTGGGAATTGGGCGTGCCAATTAAAGGCTTTGTCACCTGCTACTTTGGGGTCGTCGATGAGGGAGTTTCCACACTTTATGTTATTCTTCATGTTCGGCAGAAGTCTTCTTTTTGTTTCTGGAGTCTCATCTTCTAATAATTTGAGCAATAAGTTAAGTTGTGCAAGCTCTACTGCCTTTTCATCTAAATCAACTCCATAAATGCAGTTCTCTAAAATAGTTGCTTTTTGGTTTAAAGTTAGTCTATTTTCATAATGCTCAAAAGTCTTCCACTTATCTGGTTTTTCTCCTTTTTTGAGGCGTTCTTCTATTGCATTGCAAACTTCTTGAAATGACCTTGTTAAGAAACTGCCAGAACCACAGGCGGGATCTACAATATTAACCTCGAGGATTTCGTCAATTGTTTTATCTTTGATATATTCGCCGACTGTGTTTTTGACAATATAATCAACAATGTAGGAAGGAGTGTAGTAAATGCCCATTTTCTTGCGCTTGCCCGATTCCGATTCAAGCTTTACTCGTTTTTCTGTTCCCTGAAGCACTGTTCCAAGATATTGCTCATAAATACTTCCCAATAAGTCTCCTGGAATCTCATCAAATTTGTATCTTATCTGGTCTTCATTAGCCCCAAAATAAAGTGTGTAAATCACTTTTTGCAAAACATCATCACTAAAAAATATTGATTCGTCTTCAAGTATACTATTTGCAAACAATTTTGAGTTATATTCTCTGTCAAAGTTCTTAAATAAAATTAAGAATTCATCCCACAATCTCTTTCTTAATCTGCCTTCTCTGTAATCTTTTCTTATACCCAGCAGGAAATTCATTGGTTCCAGACCTCTGTCTTCAACAGAACGCATAAAAATTAATCTATCTATCAAAATCTGGACAGCTTCATCAATCTGCTCCTGTGTTAAATTCATTCTTAAGTGCTTCAAATCGTTTGATAATCTCTTTCTAATTTCAAGTAAATCGCTTAAAATGCTTTCATCTATTGGTTTGGCAGTTTTTTCATCTTTCTTTGAGAGAAGCTTGTGAATTTCCTGTTTTTCAAAGGATTCTTTTGACAAAAGCATTAGCTTGTCAATATTTTCTAAGAATTGCTCAAAACTTAAACGGAAAAGAGCACCGTCTTCAAATTTCAAGATGTTTTTGTCAATGTTTTTGATATTACTTAATGCATGATAAACCTTTATTTCTTTAAAGTTTGTTAAAACTGCAAACTTAATTTTTCTGTGATAGGCATAAGAAACTGCTTGCCTTCCCTCATCTTCAGTAAGATTTACTCCTACTTTTTTAGCTTCAACAACTAAAACTTCTTCATTTCCTATTTTTAATATGTAGTCTGCACGACCCTTTAACACTCTTTGTTCTTTTACAATCTCTGAACGCTTCCAACCAAGCGCCTCAAATAAAGGCTCTAAATAATTCCATTTCACCCATTCTTCATTTTGAGAGTATGACATCCTCCGCACCCTAAAGGTTTGCCCGCGGGCAAATCTGCTGAGGCA
>CAYIGE010000060.1:0-6514 GCA_964362835.1 Candidatus Woesearchaeota archaeon | reverse complement strand
ATTAACCTTAAAGTTTGGCTTTCCAACACTAGAACCTCCGCCACCCCCTCCACCACCACTGCTACCTCCACTTCCAGTACCAGAACAAGCTCCACAATCACCAGCACAAGTAGAACAAGTTTCAGCACCATTGCAGACACTATCTCCACAAATAGAACCAGAGCCTTCAACAGATAATCCAACACTAGCTTCGGAAGATGAATGAGCAGAAATTTTAGTGCCAAAGTCTGAACTATAAACCCATATGGAAAACAAAAGACCAGCAACTGAAAAAAGAAAAGAAATCACAAACAGACAAATAACCCAAAAATTAAGCTTAACCATACAACTAAAATAAGAAATACTCTATTAAATAGTTTATCAAAAAGAAATTATCAAAAAACGATGTGCTATTACCACACTAAGACGTGTGATTTGTGTGAAACACTATTGACATCAAGTTAAATCAAAAAATCGATGCACCACCTCATGCTAAAGCATGAGGTTTGATTGGTGCTCGATTTTTGGATGATCGAAGTTTTGAACACACCCTGAAGGGTGTGGTTTGTGTGAAAAACTATCGACATCACAAAACCCTTCAGGTTTTTACCCCCACGATTTAGTGTGGGGTTTGTTGGGAGTTTTGGGATTACCGTTGAAAATCTACAGTATCGTAACTCCAACATCAAAGATTGGAGATTTTCAACTAGTATTTAGAAAAAACAGAAATCATGCCCGAAATAAACGAATCAAAACATTACCTGTATAATTTCCTAAACTTGTATTCAAATCGGCAAAAACAGTAATCTGAAAAGAAGAAGCCTCGTAAGGTTGGATAATAAGTGGACCATAAATAACCATTTTTGATATAGAACCGTCAATAACAGGTTCAACTCTTATTGGAAAAGAATAAGAATTATTAACTAAAATAGCTCTAGTTGAAGTTCCGCCAACAGGAACACTCCCAAAAGTTAAAGCCGAGGAATTCAAATCAAAACCCTCTAAATCTTCGGTAATGGTCGCACTTGCTTGAAAAGAAGAAACCGAAACAGGGGTAACAAGATAACTAAACAGGGAAATGGACATTAGGAACACCACAAAAGAAATAAAAAAAGCTAAAAACAAAATCCCTTTCATTTTCTCGTTCTCCTTTTCAAAAAGTGTCTAACAATAAAGTAAATTAATACCAACAATATAGAAGCCACTAAAGAAATAATTGAATAAAATAGTAATCTAGTTTTTTCAATTACTAAAATAGAACCAGAAACAACAGTTGATTTTCCATTATAACTTGCGTTTAACATAATATTATATTCTCCTTTAAGCTTCCCTGTATCCAAATAACTTTCAATAGTCTTTTTTTCCCAAGGATTAAGGTCTGCTGAAGGAGTTCTGAAAAAATAATGCTCTCCCATGCCATTGCTTATGTTTACATCCACATAAACTCCAGCGATAGGAGAATTCCACAAATTCTCAAGAGAAACATAGAACTTTTGAATCCCATCACTTACTATTGAATTAGTATAATTAGTTAAATTAACGAACAGAGAGCCAACACGAAAAGATTGATTGACTTCACGAACAGTGTCTGCGTAAGAAATACGAGCAATTCCAATATAATTTCCAGCATCAAAACCTTGTGTATCAAGATACTTTCTAAAGTAACGGTCTCCAGGTGAAGAAATATCAACAGGAGTAAAATTAAGAGTTTTAGCAACATTTCCATCACCAGAAACAAAATCAATAAACACCTCGCCAAGACTCAACAGTTCATTTCCCCGATTAATAACATGTAACTCAACAGGAATATTATCATCAATATTACCATCAGGAATATTCAAAGATAACTCTCCATAAACCCCAGGATAAGGAACAAAAACCCTTACATTAGATCCAACCTCGATAACTGTATTTATGAAAGAAGTTTCGGAAGGTCTCCCTTTAACACTAACGCTGACAACATGACTTCCAGGCTCATCAATTGAATTTGGAAAACGAATAGTCAAAATAAACGCCCCGTTTCCTTTAACTACATCAGTACTAAGAGAAGAATAGGGCACTAAATCTCCTCCTCTAAATGAAACATCATAAAATAAATCTGATGAAGCATCAAGAATAAAAAAAGAGACATTTACTTCTTGACCTGGCAAAAAATCAACATCCTTAATAGCTGGAGAAATTCCTAATGCTGTAGCAAAACACATAGAAAATAAAATAAAATAAAATAAAATAAACCATTTAAAAATCATAAATACAAAAAGCAAATGCCTTTTAAATATCTTTTCAAAAATCAATAAGGTGAAGAAAAAGCAGTAACAGTTATAGTATCAGTAAGTACCCCAGTCAATGAATCGGAAGGAATAGTCAAATTAAAATCAATACGAATAGTATCCTGGCTATCATTAAATTGAAAGAAACGGCAAAACTCAGTAGTAGTAGTATTTACATCATAAAAATTATCCAATGGTAATCCGTTACTTGCAGCCGCCCCACCAGTAGAATTACGACAACTATGAGTCTCAAAATTAGATATATTCCACTTATAGCTCGGTCCGGTACCTCCTATCATTGTCGCAGCAGTCTTTGTACCACTTAAATTTAAAGTAACATTAACATTACCAATATTCTGAATGCGCAATCCCCCCCTAGAAGCAGCTGAAAGAGTCCAATTACCGTTCGTAACATTACCAGTTTCATAAGTATTCAATCCTGCAGAAGAATAACCAGAATTAACTCTTCCTGAACCCCAACTTATTGTATTAGTTGTAAAATTAATTATGACTGCAGATTCAACTGTAAGATTTGCTTCACCAGTGCTCGTAGCATAACCAGAAATAGCACTAAAAAGACTACGAGCAGAGAGATAAACTAAGCCCACAGAAAAAAGAGATATAATCACTACCACAACCACCATAACTGAAAGAAGCTTTGAGTTAACCACCAGAACCTCCAGAAGAATCACTCTCTTCAACGACTAATCCTACACTTCCAAAATTTTTTACATCTGAAAATGAAGATTGTTTCAAGACATTGTTATTATCAGAGCTCATTTTAAATATCATCAAATTAAAAACTATAGAAACAGCAGAAAGAACAATAGTCAGAACAAGCAAAGCACCAACAATCTTTTGTAAATTAGCCATTTATATCTACCTCAAAAAATAAAGATAATGCCAGTATTTAAACATTTTGCAGTTTGCAGTCTATTTTCTATTCTTAATTTTCCTTCTAAGAATCAAAAACCAAGTTAAGTTAAGCAAAACAAGAACAACAACTACAATAACTAAAATAGTAACTAAAGAATTACCCCCACCATTAGCAGATTTAATTACATATCCCACTCCAATAACTGTAATATCATTATCTGAAACATCAAGAGTCAATTGTTTTTGAATTGAACTCTGTCCAAAATTAATAAGCGCCTTTGCATCATAAGTTCCTTTTCGGACTCCTTCAGTATCCCAGAAAGCAACAAGTAACTTACTTCCAAATGGCTGAACATCGTATGTAGCCGACTTAAATTCAGCCATGACGTCTCCAGCATCATTGAAAACTTGCATTAAAATATAAGCTCCATCAACTGCAAAATTTAACTTATTCTCAACAAGAAACTCAAATTTAGCTATATCTCCAAGACTGAAATCATTTACTTCTACACTTTTAAGCTCCAGACCTTCAGTTCCAACCGAAAATTCTTTCTCAATAGCTAATATAGATTCATCATACGATACAACTGCAATAGCCCTGTAACGACCAGGAACAACAGCAGAAGTATCCCATTTTACTGCCAACTCGCCACGTTCTCCACTTAAGACAGGAATTTCCTGTGTCGTTAATGAAGCAACTTTTTCATTAAGAGGAGTAAAAATATCTATAACTGCTTTTGCTCTAACAATATCCAAATTACCTTTACTTACAACTGGAATAACAAAAGCAGTCTGACCATCCTCACTCTTACTCACGCTCAATGCAGACTCAACATACTTTCCAGGATAAGGAACATCCACTACAACTTTAGTAACTATTCCTATAACAGATCCTATATATGTAGTTCCTGAAACTGAAGTGTCTGGAATTTCTATAACTAGAATATCTGCACTGTGCCTTCCAGGAACAAGTCCAGAAGGAACCTTAACAGAATAATCTATCTTAATACTAGAAATATCGGGAGTAAATGAAACTGAATAATTTGAAAGAGCAATACTCTCATTTAAATCTCCTTGAGGAAGTATAACTAATTGTACTTTTTTATTTTCGGAATTAATTATTTCAAAAGAATGTTTCTGCTCCGCTCCCGGCTCATAATCAAAAATACGTTGGGCAGGAGTAACCCCAAACCCAGAAACAAACGGTAAAATTAAAAGCAATAACACGAATGACACATTTAATTTATTCATTCTCCCCCCGCATAAACTAATGAATTATTAATTAAAGAACCAGTTTCATAAGTCTCAACATTCAAATCAGATTTCCCAATGTTAAAAACCCCCAAAGAACCATCTTCAAGTTTCATTAACTCCAAAGTTATCTCCACTTCGGTCTTAATTTCACGAACTTCACTAGAAAGTCCGTATACAGATTTAACATAATATTTTCCGGATTTTAAAACAAAACTTTCACCATCTGCAAAAAAAGTATCCGGGGAATCAAACTGAAAATTATCATCAATAAGAACATAATCTGCAGAATCAAAAGCAAAAATCAATGATTGTTCACTAGAATTCCCAAGCAATGGAGCAGTAACTAATGGCTGTGCATATCCAACGAGAACAAATATAGAAATCAAACTACCAAATACTAAAATTAAATCGGCTATCAAAATATACTTTTTATTCATATTTTAAAGACCTCCATCACTATAAGTATCTCCAGTACCTAATGAAATAATAAATGTAATAATAGAATTTCTTGCCCCTGGACCTTCTGTTGCAGGCACAGTCACATTAATATCTATTTCGGCACTATCTGTAGCATCTGTATAATTAAAATTGACAATAGCATTTACAGGACTGCCTGTCAATGGAACGTTAGAATAAGTTGTTTGGGAACTCGTCCACGAAAATGAGCCATTTTCAGATATTCCGTTAGTTGTAACGTTTGCAATTTTAAATTGATAATTAGTGGTAGGGTTAGCAACTGTATTCCAAAGACTTACAGCCTGAATAGTTACATTGCTCAATACATTGCCCTGATTAATCATTATAAGAGGATTAGGAGAATTATCAGAAGTATCGTTATTTTTCAAATAAGCTATGTTCCCAAAAACAACAGAAGTAATATTCATCACAGTATTAAGGTATGCCTGTACGCTCAAATTAAACGTAGAAGTATAAGGACCATAAATAATTTGGTTATTATCATCAGTAGAACGAACACTCCATTTATAATAATCATTATTATCGCTCAAACAATTCATAGGTATATTTATAGTGTATGAAGGACCACTAGCAACAGGAGTAGTTATAACAGTTGCACCATTGTAATTAGAATCAGTACAAGTAGAAGCGGCAACAAGAGAAATGTTAAGTTGACTGTTTCCTATCTCATCCCCATCATCATCACTCTCTACCCATGTAAATATCTGGTTAGTCCTATTTAGAGTCACAGAACCATTCGCAGGAGAAATCAATGTCGCATTTGGAAGAGAATTTAATATACTCAAATTACTAGAATTAACATTGAAACCAGCCTTGCCATCATTTAATGTTAGTCCAGCGGACCAGTTCTGACCTTTAGTTGTATTTCCATTTCCAAGAGTAGCAATAAAGGTAGTTCCATTAGCATAACTTGAATTATACTCAAATACCTTATGTAAAATACTATTATTATACCATCTAACTGTAACGTTCATGGAATTATTATCTACATCTAATAATGTAGTTCGCACATTCAAGTCCTCAAGAGTTCTATTCAATCCAAGAGTAGAATTCATTATTAATGCTGTTCCATTATAAGGTCCAGAATTACCTATAGCAACAATCCTATTTTCAGTGCTATTGACATTCCCTCCGCCGTCTTGAGCATATGCCTTAAATGTATGATTTCCATCATTTAAATTTGTAAAGTTATTAAAATAATATTTTGTCGTTGTATTCGCATAAAGTGCGCCTATCTCCGTAGCACTTAAACTTCTATTGAGGATTAAAACATCATCTATAGAGCCACTAAAACTAAAGGAGCCTTCATTGAGCGCACCTATTGCTTTATTTCCGGTATAGCTACTCGGAGGACTACTCATATTAGTAGAATCTACTACCCCATCAATATAGAAGGTAAGATTAGTATTATTCAAAGTAACTGCAACATGACGCCATGCACCATTATTAACTGTCCCGCTACCACTTCTCCATATCTGATTAGCATTCGCACCACTCCAAAAGTGAAGAGCGCCCGTCTTATATACACTAAGGGCCAGCCCATATCCATTAAAGGGGGTTCCAACAGTGTCATAAGCCCCAAAAAGAGCAACAATAGCAGTTGAAGAAGTTCTAGCCCACATTGCTATTGTCAGATTACCGACAACATTTAGTGAAGC
>CAYIGE010000059.1:0-6671 GCA_964362835.1 Candidatus Woesearchaeota archaeon | reverse complement strand
AAAACTGGACTTGCCAAGAATGGGTGAATGAGACTGCTTGCCCTGATTATTTTAATCGCGAATTTTTGCTAAAAGAATATTCTACTATTGGTAGAGATGTTTCTTTGTGCATTTGGAATGGGACTGCTATACCAAATAAGTTTAGTCCCAAATTGTTTGAATTTAACGAAGCTGTCTCTGAATTTAAGTCAACATGCATCCAAGAAGGGTTGAACTGCAGGAATGAAACATCTGATGAATTGAGTTTATTAATAAGGTTTGATAACGAGACTACAGAACTTGTAGAAGGCGTGGTAGAAGCTACTATTGACGCAGATTTAATGCGTGCACACAATGTAAGCCAAGTTACAATTGGGCATGGCACGAAAATAGAATGTGACTCATATAAAATCATATCAGAGGACGGGTTTGAATGGCAGAAAATGGAAATAGAATAAATAACAACAATATTTCAGTTGACATAAACAAGGTAACTGTGCTTTTATTAATTCTTTTAGGGCTGTCTCTTGCAGCGAATGCTTATTTTGTAATGTATGGAAAAATAAAATATATAGATGTGCCAGTGTTTACTAACACTGCAGATATTCAATATCCCTATTTGATAAACACAACATTGCTTCTAAATTACCAAGTGAGAGCTGACATAATTTGCTCTATCAACAATTTCGGAAATGGCGAGATTGTGATTGATAGTGGAGCAAATGAAGTATATGTGTTGTGCACAGATTATGCTGGCTACACAAAGAAGCTTAATCTGACTATAGTAGAAATAACAGGGCCGCCAAGCTTGATAGTGAGATGATTATATGAAAGACAAAGAAGGAAAATTTTGGATTACACTTTCAATGTGGATAGCTACAACAAGTTTAAGCATGACGTTTCTTAGAGAATCACAAGCGCCGTTAGCTTTTGGATTGTACGTGCTAGCTGTAGTCACAACAATGTTGTTGTACGGAGATGAATGATATGTCGACTAAAACACTGCTTACTATTGCAACTATATTTGTTTTAGTAAACTTAGTATATGGTACATTTGCAATAGTTGGATTTGGCGACAATAGTGTGGGCACTAGAGTAGGTGTGCCTGTAAAATTCTCTTATAAGGGCTGGTTTTTCCAGACTTACGAAGGCGAGTTGAGCATTAGTGGGTTGCAAGAAGGCGGTGTTCCTTATATTTGGAAATTTTCACTTTGTGATAGTGAAACAAGAAGTAATGTCATAAAAGTCATACAAGAAAACTTGGGCAATGGCAAGCAATTGAAGGTTAGCTATGAGTCTCCATTTGTGTATGGCAAATGGACAATGAAATCTGGCTACTGTGTTACAGACATAAAGGTGCAAGGCGAATAAAATGGTCATAAAGCTTTCTGCAGTTGTAATTGGCAAAATAACTTATTGGTTTAGCAAAAGAATTTGGTACGAATTGCAAATTTTGGGCAAAGCAGACAAAGTTGAACTTAAGATTTCAAAAGACTTTGCAGAGTACAAGATTGGTGACAAACTAGAAATTTCTATTTTAAACAGAGCTGAGAAAGAATAGCATGAGAACAAGTTTTTTCATAGCAATCTTTGTAGGATTATTGTTCATGACGCAGAGTGCATTAGCAAGCCATTACAATGTCACGACAATAGTTAGCAGTTTCACAATACAATCTGGAAATTCGACTACTGGAAATTTCAGAGTCACACCCGGAGTCCAGCCAATAAATATTAATCTGTATACATCTTCACCATTTGCTATGACTTTAAGTGATATACAATTGGATAACATGACGACTTTCAAAGATTTCACTTACAATATTTCTGTCCCAAAATACACATTGCAGGGAACATACACTTCACAAATCTGTGTAGTCACAAATGAAAGCATTTGTTTTAATATTGTTACTGTAGTTCCAAAATTGTCAGACTTTACACTTAATCCTGATTTCAACATCAATGTAGGCTCGTCAACTAGAGGTTTTTTTAATCTTAATTTTACAAATGTCGGAAATTCAATTTTGAGTGTCTTTGTAAATACAAGCTCTAGTGACATTTCAGGAACTTCATTCACTGCTTTCCCAGGATTCAATTACAGTGTGCCAATATCATATGTCAACACACAAAAGCTTGGCTTAGTGCAATACAATATTACTTTTGTAGCAGACAATGTTACAAAATATTCATTTGTCAACGTGACTTATACAGATGTAGAATCTCCGAAATTGATTGATGTAAAATACACGCCAGAAATCAAAGCTTCTCTGCCATTTGAAATAAGAGTTGTTGCTATAGACAATATAAATATTTCTAACATTCAAGCAGATTTTGGCTTTGGCTTAATTTACAATTTTAGCAAGGGATTTTTTGTTGACAACAACACTTACAATCTTACAACAAATATAACAAACTTAGAAGTTCGCAATTTTACTTTGTTGATAACAGACACGTCTAATAATAATCTGACACAGACTTATAATTTGAGAGTCTCTAAACTTGGTGGTGTCAAGTTTTTGAATTACAATCCTGTTGAGCTTCAGCAGAATTTCAAATATCAATTGCCTATAATTTACAGCGACAATCCAATTGATGTCACTTTGAAATTGACAGATTTTACATTGGACCCAATTGTAAATAATAGCATGTATATACAGGGAACGGGTGTCGATTATAAGCAAGTGAATGCTAATGAGACGATAGTTTTGAAGCGCTTTCAGGGAAGATTGAACTTAGAATTTTCTGCAACTAATAGGACATTGTTCATCGGAAAAATTGCAGTGACTGTAGCAGACTATGTTTCAGACAATGCAAACATATCTATCAGTGGGAAAGTTGGTGATTTCAATATTTTTAATGCAAAAAATGCAACAGTTGGAGATAGGACGAGAACTTGCAATTTGAAATTTACTGGTGATATTTCTAATTCAACTTATGTTTGTGAAGAAGCATTTCCAGCAACAACAAATTTTGACGACATAACAATTTCTATGACTGAAAGAGAAAGAAATGAAATAGTAGACAAGGCAAATCTTCAAAATAGCATCAACTTAGGGCGCTACGATACAGCTAATATTTGGAGATGGATTGGTTGGTTGGGCTGGATTTTGTCAATGGTTATAATTGGAGTAGTATATATATTAAAGACTAAGAAGGGATTTTTCATGAGGGCAGTTATAAAGTAGGAGAGAAACATGGCAGAATTTGTGTTTGATTTGACATCATTTGACGGTGGCATGTATATAGACAAGCAGTTGGGGACTTTTGGCACAATCAATTTTGTGATAGAGCCGTTGGGCAGTTCTGTTTGGGACATGGCAACTGGAATTTTTGGAAAGTCATCTCAAAGAATAATTCATGGTGTGCCAGAAAGAGAAGGTGAAGGGTGGTTTTATGTTCCTGACGCAGCTACAGCATGGGGCATAGGCATTTATTTTATTCTAAAGTCTAACAGGAAAGACAATTTGTTTGAGCAACATTTTGGCAAAAATTACGCTACAGTTGTAGAGAAAATAAACAAGCTAGAAGATGAGAGAGAAAGAGAAAGAAAAGCATACGAGACATACAGAGCTGAAAGGATGACAATGACGTTTGATGAGATAATGAAAATAGTAAATCTCTTGTCTCCTGAGCAAAAAAGAAAAGTAAGAGAAGGCTTAGATAGATTTGGTACTGAAGGTGATACACGTGGCTGATAGAAAATCTGAATTTGATGATACAGTCTTCAACAAGAACTATGATTTGCTAGATAAGCTTAATGTGACGATAAACACATTCGAAAATTTTACAACACAGATTGACTCTTTTGTAGCTTCTTTTGATGAGCCAATACAGAGTGCTAATTATCGCGCTGAAATTTTGATAAAAGACATTGCTAAAGATGAGCTTGCAGCTTCAAATATTTCTTGGTCTGGGCAGAACATTTGGAGAGACATAGCTGGGAAGCAAGCTAAGTTGTTGAAAGAGTTCCAGTTGCAAAATGATTACAGAAGGCAATGGGTTTCGTTTACTCAGCTCGAAGTGAAGAAGCTAAAAGAATTGATTGTTTCTTTGAGAGTTGGCTTTGATGAGATTTCAGAATCTAAAGCTATGAAAAAGATTGCTGAAGGTTCGATGAAAGATTTTGCTGACAATCTATCAAAACAGCTCAATGAATTGAAATCACTGTTGTCAAATATGCAGGGTGTAAAAACTGAAGAATTGCAAAAGATGCTAGTCCAATTGAGATACGACATGTTGTTAGATTTTGCTAAGCAAAGCAAGCAAGCTTCTACTCATTCAGAAATACCAAGTATAGATACAGAAGTTCGCACTCCATCTATCGATGTAGTAGAAATTCCTAGTGACACAAGTATCGAAACAGAAGAAGTTCAAGTTCAACCTGTTGTTCTGATTCAACAACAGAAACTATCGCACTTGACTCCAAAGCAGCAAAGAATTGCAGAAACAAAAAGTGAGATAACTCGGCTTTACGCTGCTGGCTCTTTTGAAGCAAATAAAATGGATGCCATAAAGCAGCTTAAGCTAGATGACCTTGAGTTGACTAAAGCTGACAACATAATGATGCTAGCTATATCAGAGTTGAAATTTAGGGGAGTATTGCCTTCTGATTTCAGGTTTGGTGTTAAGAGATGAGCTTCAAATTTATTTTAAGAATCGAGAACAGCTCATACAATGAAAACTTTCCTAAGAATTTTTTAGTCTCATTGAAGAAATCTCATTCATTAGATGAATTCAATCTTGCAGAAATAAAGCAAATCATAATAAGTGAATACATCGAAGATGACTCAGCTTTGAATGGGCAAGTCTTTTATGTCCAAGAACTTGTAAAGAACAAGCGCGGGTGTTTAGATAAGATTTTTAAAATCGGGAGAATTTGGGTGTAATCATGGTAGCGCTATTAGGTCTTGTCATTGCGTTTGGAGTGTTTTATATGGTCAACACAATTTTAGGGCTAGTATTCTACTACCTTTTTGGCAGGAGTCTTATTGGGTTTCTTGCTGGCCAAGCTGTCAGCGGAATCTTGATGATTATAATAATACCGTTTGTATTGAATTTGACGAGTTGATAAAATGCACCCATTGATAGTAGTTGTAACTGCGTTTTTATTGATATTAGTTATAGTTGCTGGACTTTATGCTTACAAAGTCTCTATTACAACGACTCAAATTGTCTTAGTTGTCGGAATTGTGTTTTTTGTATTGCTAGTCATAGGCTTGATTTATTTGATTGACAAGCTTTTAGAAAGAAAGCCTTCAAAATATGTTGACTTAGAAAAAGAGTCTAGAATGTTTGTAAGTGAATGGTATAAGCAATTAACAGGTACTGAATTGACTTTTGAGGGAGCTAAATTTAGAGAGAACATAATTGGCAATCTTACTAAAAATGAGCATTTTGCATTATGGTTGTTTCCAAGGACAATTGGTAAGGACTATCTTGGTGTTGTTGTGGGAACACATCCAAAAATGAGGATTGCAGACTGGGATTGGAGCCCTACTGAAGTTGGTCTATCTGCAATGTGGGAAAAATTTTCTCCGCTTATTCCAGGATATGCTAGTGAATTCGCGACTCCAGAGCAGACTATTTATGCTATGAGAAAAAGCACTCCGACTGTCATAAAAGAAACTATAAAAGAAACAGATGAATGGAACAAAGCTACAAAAGGAAAAAGAAAAGATGGCGAGACAGATGAGCAAACTCAATCTTAAATTAAACAAGCATATAATAGTATTGTTGAAGTTGCTTAAAGTCAAAAGCGGCTCACTCACAGACATTTGCAATGCAATAGGTGAGTCAAACACAACAGGTTCTTTTTATAGCATGAAAGTGGGACTGATGGAGCTGGGCATACTTGTCCCTGACGGCTTGATTGTTGCAAGGAAGGGCAGGGGCGAGGGAGAGCTTATAAATTACAGAATTGACAAAGAAGCGTTGAGGCAGATTTTGTATGGCGACTTAGATACGCGCTTGTTGTTTGAAGACGCAAGAGACATGCTTAATAATAATATAATGATTCCAAATTATGAGAAGAGGAATCTGAAGAAGCTTCTTGAGTGAAAGTTAATATATAAACATTTAGTAAAATTAACTAAACTTTTATATATCTAAATTTTGTTCTGTAAGAAATTTTCTTCTTTGTTAAGAATATTTTCTGCAATAAGCTTTCTTTCTCTGATTCCCTTTCTTATTATTCTTTCTAAGTCTTCATTCTCAGCTGCGTGATGGCTGAGCGGGCTGAGTGGGCTAAAAATTTTATATTCGTGGTTTTCTTTGTCAAACATCAACCAGTCTCTACTCCCAGTTTTCTTGTTTTTCTTCATTTCCATATATAGTTGAGCAGTTTCTTGCTTGAACACCATAGGGTTTCCTGCTACAGCGTAGTCGTCTGGTTGTGCTTTCTTTCTTATTTCGTTGAACTCATCTAAGTCAATGCTGAACGGCAAAAATACTAATGGAGCAAGCACTAGCAATACTTCGTCATACTGCTTCTTAGTCTGGTCACTTATGAGCACTGACATTTTAAAAAGTCTTCCTCTTCTCAAGATGTTTTCAATTTCTTTGAAAGCTTGGCTGTTTTCAGTTGACCATTGGCTTATCTCATCTACTAAAACTAATATTTTGTTTGCTTTGCCTTTAGACAATTGAGAGTGAGCATAAAGCTTTCTCAAAACAGATCGGAAGAGCGTCGTGTAGGG
>CAYIGE010000058.1:3699-6691 GCA_964362835.1 Candidatus Woesearchaeota archaeon | reverse complement strand
ATTGCCTTGAGCAAAAAAATATTCAATTCCTTTTAGTGATGAATAGTTCAAGACCGAAGATAGAACACAAAGAGTATTATTGTCCTAAACATCTAAGAAAAAGAGCTTACCAATTGGAATGTTTAAAAGTTACCTCAAAGATAACAAAAGAAATAGAGGGATGGAAATAACAATATTATTATTATTTGGGGGAGAAGTTAAATGGCAAAAGACAAAGAACTAAAGAAGTTGAGGGAAGATATGGCTGAAGTGCTAGGGGTATCAGAAGAGGAAGTAAGTAATGCAATGAATGAACTTGCAATGATTGATAATAGATTTGTCCATCTTGTTAAGCTGGTAGGGCAGATATCAGAAGGGATGGTTATGGCTCTGGTCATACTTAATTATGAAATCTGGCAACAAAAAGACATAAAAGATAAGGCAAAAAAATCTTTTGTGTATCTGAATATTTACAGAGCCATCAAAAACACAATCAGAAAAAACGTGCCAAAAAGCCAGTTTGATGAATTTTTCAGGCAATTAAGGGAAGAGTGTGAGAGGGAAGAAAAGAGTGTTGATTAAATGGGATGTCCAACTTGCGGGAAGTTATCCTGACTTCAGATATTTCGGGAGAATATTGCTCAAAATGTGGATTAATAATTAATAGTGTCAGGAAATCTCTGGCTAAAAAACAACCGCAACAACTTAAAAAGAAGGTGTGTAGAGTATGCAAACAAGAAGGCTCTACTCAGGAGCACCATATAATACCAAAGAGGAGAAAAGTGCCAACTAAAAAAATAAGGCTGTGCAGACACTGCCATAAGATAGCAGATATTATTGCAAATGTAATTTATCCAAAAGATATAACTATTGAATGAGGTAAAAATGAGTAAGTTTGGATGCAGGGAAATACCCGATTCACCAGATTATGTTAAGCTCAAAAATGCGTTGATTGCTCATGAACATTGCAGAGTATTGCAATCTTAGCAAAGAAACTCTGCCATGCTGGAAAGTAATTGCAAAAGATTTGGATGTGAAAATATGAAATATTTGATTGCTATTGTGTTATTGGCACTTTTACTTTTAGTCGGATGTGTAAAAACAGATTATAAGTCTGAGCAGAAATGTAGGGAGTATTGCGAAGGGATGGCTATGTCTATGATGATAGATAATAACTGCCCTTCGTTTTGGGACGATAGTTTTAATAACACAAAATGCAGATGTGAAAAGATTTTGATGAGATAAAATGCCATTCGGAATAATTATTGGACAGGATGGAAAACCAATTTGTCTTTGTTGCAGAGATATGATTTGGCATTGTGAAAAATGCTGGCGGAAATTTCATAATTCGCAAGGGCTGGTGGATGATTTTGAACCGCCAAAATATTATGGGCAATCTATGATTGAAGATGAATTAAATGAAGAGTTTGCAAAAATGGGCGTAGGTATCGTTCCTTCAATAAAAGCGGATAAGAACAGAATCTATAAAGAAGGAGAATACCATTAAAATGAGTTATTGTAAAAATTGTGAGGAAGAAATTGTAGAAGGAGAGGAGATATTTGATGATGAGGGAGATTGTTTTTGTAGTCAAGACCATTTAGATAGATATAAATCATAATTCAAAATGAGGTGAATAAATTGATAACTAAAAATATGGAAAACAAACTTGAAAAGGTAATAGAACCCAATGAGTATTGGAGAAAACAATGTGTTACCTATGGAGTGGATTGGCACGAACTGGATTGGACTATATTGCAGGAGCAGGAAAAAGATTATTCCAAACAGGAATTTAAAAAATATGTTTTGGATGAAATTAAAAAACTGGCAACGATTGATAAGATGGAAGTGCTGGCAATTGACAGCCCAAGCAAAGCAGAGTTAATGCAATTGGAAAGTGAAAGAACGCAAGACGAGATGCTGCAAAAGCAGAAAGAGATAGACGAGCAGTATGAGGCACTGCTAGAGCAAATCAAAACCACACCCACTCCAAATATAGACAAACTGACTTGGAAAATACAGGAATGGCTGGACTTGGTGCTAAGTAATAAAACCAAAACCCACACTTTGTTTATACGGGGTCCGGCTGGAGTAGGCAAAACAACTATCATCAAAAGAGTGCTAAGAAGAAACTTCAATGATGAGCAATTAAAGAAAATCATCAATGGCGGACATCTTACTCCACTAACGTATTACTGCAATTTGTATGATGACCCTGATGGACTGATGTACTGGAATGATTTGTCTAAATCTTTTTTTATCAATAATACCAGCCTTTCACTGTTGAAGCAGTCTACAGACACTCAACCTGAAAGAAAGGTGGATTATGGCTCAACCAGTCCCAAGCTTGGCAACAGGATTCCTTACTGCATTTTTAGGGGCAAGCAGATTTTTGATATTAATGCTATACCCCATAATGAGGACTTCCAAACAATAATCAGCAGAAGCCCGCCAATAGAATTTAATCCAACTAATAAGGAAATGATGATAATGATGTTTGAGATAATTAAAGATTCTTTCATGGAAATTAAGTTGAAAGAAAAGATTAATGTTGTGGATTACATCAAAAGAAATGTGACTGAAGCAACCAAAAACTTCGATTTAAGAAAACTGGGCTGGTTTATGGACTTGTATGTGCATTGCGGAACAATCAATGAAAAGTTCATAGAAATGTCAAAAGCCTTGCTGGAAGTGGATGAAGGCAAGGAGTTGGTGCTTGAACTAAGCAAGTCTAAGGTAAGTGTGGATGAGCAATATGCAGAATATCAAAACAAGGCAGAAGAAAAATGCTTGCCGAAGTCAAGAGCCACTTTCTTTAATTACAGAAAAGAAATGGGATTGTCTAAGAGGTAAAAATGGTTTGTGAAAATTGTGGAAGCCATGATGTAGAAAAAACAGGCAACAGAAAAATCGGAAGAGTTTATCATTGCAGGGAGTGTGGATACACAAGAGATTATTCAGAACTTTTTTATAAGGAATGATAATTGATAGAGATACTTGCTATGAATGTGAAGA
>CAYIGE010000058.1:0-3599 GCA_964362835.1 Candidatus Woesearchaeota archaeon | reverse complement strand
AGATTGTTAAAGATTTAGAAAATAGGAATCTTGCTAATATTAAAGGTTATTGTAAAATTATAGCTGATAGAGATATGCAAATCCAAGAGAAAGAAGAACAAATCAATATTTTAAGTGATGGCAAGCTCGCAAATGATTTAAAGCAAGGATTAGAAGAAATCAGGCAAGGAAAGGTTTTAGTCTTTGATGAAAACAAAAATTTAGTTCCGATAATGGACAGGCTGAAACAATTAGAAGAAAAGCTTGAAGAGAAAGAAAAAGAAGAACTTGAATCTGTGCTTAAATTTGGTGAAATAATTAAGGAGAAAGATAACCAAATTCAAGAGAAAGAAAAGGAAATCAAAGGATGGGAAGAAGCACAGAAGATTTTATCGGACACTACAAGGGTGGGATTATTAATCCAGCAAAGGAATAAGGATATAACCAAACTTGAGGAACAACTCCAATCATCAATTCCAATAAAAAAACATAAAGAAGAAATGTCAGAATTAGCTAAACAACATGTTCATATAGATTTTTTCAGGGATTTTAAAGAAAAATCAATCCCAAAAGAATATGTTAATGATATTGTCAAAGAACTTGAAAATATTTATGAAGCCTGTAATGACAAGAGAGTTCAGCAGATTCAATATAAAATAGGGGATTTAGGCAAGAAAATCAAAGGAGTCCTATGACAACACCAAAAACAAGTAAAGAAATATATCAGGAATACAGAAGTCATATTGCTATTGCCCAAAATAAAAGAAATAAAGATACAAGAAAATCAAGAAAAGAGTTTTATGGAAAGAAATGGCTTCAAGCAGATGAAGTTATCCCAAAAGATGAGCACAATAAGATAATCAAGTTAATAGAAGAAAATCAGGAAGAATTTTGCAAAGACCATCATATCCCAAAAGAAAGGGTTGAGGAGTTTAGAAATGAAGTAGGAATGTTTTGCATAACTAAATGTCGGAAACATTATTATGATTTAATCAACAAAATATTTAAGAGTTAAAATTGTTCCTTATAAAAGGTGATGAGAAATGAATGCAAAGAAAGAATTTTTAGAGGAAATAAAAGATAAAGAAGTTTTATGTGCAATAATCGGAAAAGAAGATGAGCCGAAAAGTTTATCCATAGGATTTAATAATCAAGATTTTGATAAATTTCTTAATGAAATAGACTTTGATTATGATGAAGGATTTGGTGGACAAAACCTGTTTGGAAATATATGGTTTAAAGATAGAACATGGTCTGAGAGAGTAGAATATGATGGTTCTGAATGGTGGGAATATAAATTAGTTCCAGAAATACCTTTGGGATTAAGAGTTAAGAAATGAACCCAGCCCAAGTCCAGAATCAAACAAAGAAGAATTGAGAAGTGGAACTTGGTCAACAATCAGATATGCAAGAAAACAAAATAAACAAATTATCATAATTTATTCAAATGGAGTGGTGAGAATATAATGGAGAATAATCAAAGAATTAGATGTATATTTAAAATCAATTAAAAACAAAATCCTGTTAGAAGGTAATAAAAGATGAACACAGATAAACTTATAGAAGAACTTGAAAGATTAAGGACAAATTTAACATTCAAAAAGCTTGAAGATGAAGATATAATCAAAGTAGCTATTCACAGGCTTAAATCATACAAAAAAATAATCAATGAGCATAGATGTTAAAAGGTGGTGAGAAATGACAACCGCAGTTAGATGTGATTTTTGTAATATAATTAATACTATTAATGATTTATACAGATTAGATTTTGGGAATTACAATCAATTATCTACACGGATGGGACACAAGAAATTTTTAAGGTTAGATATGTGCAAAGATTGCTTTAAGAGGATAATCAAAAAATGAACCCAGCCCAAGAAAGATTAAAGGAGATTGAAGAGATAGATATATTAAAAATAAATACAGGTTCACATAGTATGATTGACGAAGAAGATTATCAAGAACTTAAATCAAAAATGCTGAAAGGAGGTAAAAGAGATGAAACACCAAGGAGATAATGAAAAAGCAATAGATGGACTGGGAATATTAATGTCATCTTATGATTGGAAAGAGGCGATGAAATATGCAAAATTTACATTTCAAGATATTAAAGAAGTAATAACTGCAAAAGAGGGAGAAAATGATGGAGAACATTGGAAGTTGGTTGTAAAGTTAAAATCTGGCAAGTATGGTTTGTTATCTGCTTGGTGTGATTATTCAGGTTGGGATTGTCAAGCAGGAGGAAATAGTGATATTGTAGATATTCTTGAAGAAGCCTATGAAATGCTGAAAGGTGAGAAATGACTATTTTAGATTTTATTTATGAAAATTATTATGAACTTATATGGTTTTTATTAGGTTTATTAATTGGTGCCAGTATAATATTTTTTGGCAGCACATATCATTTAATAATAGGGGCATCGCAATGACTCAAACAACTAAAATACTGAAAGGGAGAAATGAAACTTGATAATATGGCTTATGTAAGAGGAGCAATGGAAGGAGATGGGTATGTTGATATATGTCAAACAAATCCCAATATACAATTAGAAACAGTTTCAAAAGAATTTGCAAATAACTTTTCAAACGCATTATTAAAAATAAAATTAACTCCTATACGAAGAACACACTTTAGGAAGTTTTCACGTTTAAAATATTCATGGGAATCCAGTTGTTATAGAGTTCGTGCAACATTAAAACAGAAAAGATTATCAGAAATACAAAAATATAAGTTATCATCAAGAAAATCAAAGTTATCTTACCTCATTGGGTTATATCAAGCTGAAGGAAATCTTTACATCAAAAAGTATCCAAACAGAATTTTTTATAATTGGAGAATTATTAATGGTAGCAAAATAATATTAAGACGTGCTAAGCGGATATTAAAAGTTTTTGGTATAGATTCTAAAATAAGAGAATATCCTCCCCATGTGCCTACTCTTGAAACACAAAATCGTAAAGATATATTAAGATTAATTAATCTTGGTGTAATCAAAGCTGATTTTAAGGATGAGAAGTGAAAATGGAAGTCAAACAATTATTGGAAGAAAAATGTTCTATTGGGGATTGTAATGAAATACAAGGTATGTTTATCAGTGTTCCTATACCTAATGGCTCAAATCAAGCATTGCCTTTTTGCATGGAACATTCACAAAAATTTATAGAGTTGGGGTATCAGTTTGAAGATAATGCAAGGAAAGTTCAAGATATAATAAAAAATTCAGATGGTTCTATGATTAAGATAAATTCATGGTCAGAACTTGTAAGAAGATTAAAGCCCGAATTTTTACAGGTTGCAACACAAGGATTAGAACTCACTAAAGGATTGTGCATAGATTGCGGAAAACCTGCATTTGGCATAAGAACTTTGCTTACTCCTGTATGTGGAGAATGTTATGGATTTCCAAGAAATGTTTTAAGATGTGCATTAAGAGGTTTAAAATGACCCAAACAATCCCAAGTAAGTATGATTTAACCAAATCTGAAGAAATATTAAGGTGGTTTCAAGAAATGGATGGTTTTCTTAAAACAGGTTATGGTGAAAATAAAACTTTTGTAAATATGGGAACTGATTTTGAAGGAAGAACATTTTGTATGACTGCATTTCACGAATTAAAAAA
>CAYIGE010000057.1:0-6737 GCA_964362835.1 Candidatus Woesearchaeota archaeon | reverse complement strand
TGCAATCCCATGATCATTCCCAGCAGCATTCCCATCAGCATTCCCAGCAGCATTCCCAGCAGCATCCCCAGCAGCATTCCAAGCAGCATTCCAAGCAGCATCCAGTGTATCTGCTTCAAAAAGTTTCCATTCTGGGTTAGGATTTCCATCTGGTTTACACCAGTATTTTGCTGTTTTTAGTTCTGTAACAAATTCTTCAACATATTTCCAATACACTTCTTTTTTATATTCCATCTATATCCCTCGCAACAAGTTTTACTATTGAATGTAATACTTTTAATTCCCGATCTAAGAATTTAAACTGGATTTCATTTGTTTTGATGGAACTAGATAATCCTTCTGCCTTTGTGGATAACTCCGCGATTGCGGCATCATTTCGTTTTCTGTTTTCTAACTCGGACTTTCGTTTCAAGTCATTAGTATAGATGAATTTGTTATCTTTGTCTACTTCATCAGTTATCTTCCTCATTTCGTTGTTTTCCCAGAAAGAAATATGTTTTTCTACTGCAAGAAGGCGAAGATTGTCTTCAAAAATCAATTCTTCTACTTTCTTTAGTTCCAAAGGTAAAGGAACGATTTTGTCAATTAGGTCTTGATGTTTCATTCTATAATCACCCAATTTAAATCAGTGGCAGTAAGCATTTTTGCAGCTACTTTATTACTGACTGTTATTGGTAGAAAAGTTATTGTCTTAAAATCATAATCTTGACAATCACTTATTGTTTGAATATATAACTCCAAACCGGGTAAATTATTTTCGATTTTTTTCATTTGTTTTGCCTCCATTTGTGCTTGTATTGCTTAGTAAACTACTTAAGTATATAAATCTTTCTATCTTTGTAATTGATATTGTCCTTCACGTGGTTTAAAAATCTGTTTGTTGTGATATAAATGAAATAATGCTGTTTCAATTTCTCTACTTGTTGAAGATGGAAAATGGTCTTCAATTTCGGATAAAAGTAGGAAATGTTCAAACTCTCCTAAATATGTTAATATTCCCTCCATTAATTTACGTTGACTTAAAGGAGTAATACCCATCAATTTTTCTTCATTAATCACTAATTGGTTTCCAGCAAGTTTAAGAAGGCCCATTGATTTCATTGATTCCATTAAGATATTCTTTGCATCGAGAATATCCATTTCCTCTATTTCTTCTCCTAACCTTAATCTGGCATAAGCTACACTCAAACGATATAAAACTCCTTGTAATCTTTTAGAATAATATGCTTCTTTTGTGTTTAATCTATTTCCGATCATCTCTTTAAATGATTCAAACATATATAATTTAGAAGCATAAGTTACTTTTGGGTCTAATGTTCTTGCTAAAGCAATATATTTTAAGATAATATCAACATCATATTCTGTTTCATCAATTTCAGTCAATCCCATATTAGAACGAGATGCTTTTTCTTCGTGTTCTTTTGATTTAAATGCGTCTAAATTAAGTACTAAATCCCATCTATCAATTACATCCTGGGGTAGTTCTAATTGTTCAATAAGACTTTCTGGACTTTCATAATCAAAAGTTCGACCTTTGGGGTTCATTGCAACAAGAAGAGAAACATCACAAGGGATAGTCTGATGAACACTTGCTTTATGGACAGTTATCTGTAATGAATCCATCAAACTATTTAATTTACTTAGTTCGTCTGGTTTTATTTTATCTAATTCGTCAATCACAGCAATACCATTGGGATGACATAAAGGGATAGCTCCAGGATAAACTACCCATTCTCCTAGTTGTTCATCTTTATCTACTAGAGCAATTAATCCTATAGTGGTGGAAGAAGTACAAGAAGAGAATATACTTTTTGGGTAAAAATTAATTACTTTTCTCATTAATTCTGTTTTTCCCATTCCAGGACCGCCGGTAAGCAATATCATTATGTTGCCTCGATTGATAAGATTCCCCTCATATATTTTAGGAGAAGATACCATCTGGAGTAAAATTGCTTCTATTGGTAATTCTAAATCCACTAATCTAGTTCCAAATATCCTTTTAGATAAATGACTTACTCTATCTACATCATTAGCGATAATCCTACATTGTTCCTTTTCTGAATCAGTTAATTGGATAGAATCTATACCGGTGATTATCTTTTTAAGATGATTACAATAAAGAACAAAATATTCATTTTTGCCTTTCTTTTCTGATTTAAGTAAACCTGTAAATTCATAAATTTCTGCATAATTAAGTAAAGGGAGAATATCTAAACAATTTTCGATAAAATGTATCTCTAATGAATAAATTTTAAATTTGGAGTTTAATTCATTTTTATCTTCTTGAATTAATGCTTTGATGATATTCTTCCTATCTATGAACTCTAACATTTTTTTTCCGCCACAGTTATCACATTGAGAAAATTGATTTCGATAAATTTGATTGCATAATAAACATTTATATCCAGTAAATAAAGTAGTTGGATGGATTTGACTGTAATGCTTCAGAACTCCTCTGCATCGGATTACTTTATTGATATGTTCAATATTAATCCTATTTAATGGAACATCTTTTGGAAGGATTGTTTTACTTTGTTCAAATTCTTCAACTATAGTTACTGGAACTGTTTCTCTTATCTTATTAACACATTCATCTGATACCATTATCCCACCGTTCCACTTATTAATTCATTTATCTTACCTGATTTCCAATGAGGCGCATATTCTAGGGAAATTGTAACTCTCTCGCTTGCTTTTAATAAGTCTGTCCCAAATTGTTTAATTATTTTAATCCTATATTCTACTCTTTCTCGTTCATCCATAGCAAGTAATTTATTAGTGAATATATGTACGTGAATACCTCTATTTGAGTTAAAGATAGTGTAATCAGGACTAATCCCTTTAATTAATGAAGCTAATTTTAATATCCTTTCTTCAAACTGTTCTTGAGTTTCATTTTTATCTGGATCAAAGTCTAAAACTATTTCATTTTTGAGGATAGTCCTGGCATTAACTCGTTCAAGCCACCAAAGATTCCTTTCAAAACCTATTTCGCTGTATTTCTTTCTTCTGCTCATCATTCCTTCTTGATGTTGTATTTGTAGTTCAAAATCTGTTAATTGTCTTCCAATGTTATAATATAATTTATCAACGTACATTTTTCACCTCATTATAAATCTCATAAAATACACAATAAGAAACATCTTCTTGAATCCTTTTCAAAAAGAAGGGATAAGCTTCAGACACCTTGTTAATGCAGATTGATTCTAATAATGATAACTGTTCTACAGATAGACTAGATAAGATTATCTGCGCATCTGATTTAATGTGTTCTATCTTCTTCAAAAGAAGTAATTCTTGTTGATGGTGATAATTTGCTTGTTGAGATAAATATTTAGTTGTAAGAAGTTGCTCTCTTATCCAATTATTAAATATAGGGGTTATATTTCTAATTTCCTCCCATAAATGTTCCTCTACCCTAAAACTAATTGTTTTGGTTGCCATTATTCAATCTATCACCAAAAGATTAATATACAAGTAGAACTTCCCACACTTGCTAGAGAGTGAAAGTCTAAGTATATTTTTCTTCTTTTTCTTTTATTACATACTTTTCTAAATCTTTGTTAGTAATGAGATAAGTGTCGGGATTTTCTTGGAGTAAAAGAGTAATCGCTTTGTTAGGACTCAGCCCGGGGAATCGTTTAGATAGAGTAATGAGGTTGGCATCATCCATAGAGACTAAGCGTTGTGACATTTTAAGAGGAAAGTAGCAAGTGTTTATAAGATTAGCTAATATTAAATATAACTATTGCACTATCTAGGTTGTAAACACTTGTAAACACCAAAAAAACCAACATAAAGAAAAAATAAATTGTAAACGAAACGTTTACGAAACACTACTACTACTACTACTACTACTTACTATACTAACTAACTAACTAACTAACTAACTAACTAACTAACTAAGGATAACGTATTCTCTTAATTCCTTTCCTATCGATGACTACCCATTGCTCCATTCGTATTGCTTCTGAACAGAAGGCTTGCGAGAACTCGCGATATTTTGTGCTGGAATGGGGTTTATTGCAGGTTACTAAAGATTTATAAATAAGAGACAATTAAGGAGATTATGATTTAACCAAAGGGGGATATGCAGTAATTCATTTTGTAGATTGTATTCTTTCCTTAAAATTATTAAACCAAATATTGAATGAGTTTATTTCCCATAGAAGAGTGAAATATTATTCCCAAAAAGAGGTGGATATGTTTTCCCCTAAAGAATATTCATAGAACAACCCCTTAGCCCTATCTTTTAAAGTTATTTGGATAATCCTCATATTAGAAGAACTATGGTTGTTGGAAAATTCCAAATATCTTTGATGGGGATGATTATGGTTTGTCGAAACTTGGATTAAAACCCACTCAGTTCCTTTTGTCCCACACAAATCAAAAAGACCAAATAAATCTTTCTGTTTAACAAATCTTCCTGTTTTTTCTACAACATCTATTAAATATCCTTTCTCTTCAAACCATTTTCTAACTTTAAGCCTATTACGATTTCCCTTGGCTCTAGTCCGTACCATTATAGAAAAGTCTTGGGGAAAACCTGAATGGTAAATGGATGGCAGGAAAAACCCCAAGACTGAGTTTCAAAAGAAGAAAGATAGAGAACTATTTAAGTCTTTTTAAAAAGGGAGGGAGGAGGTAACCAACCCTCCCAGAAACACGGTATTAATGCTTAAATAAAACAATACCAGTAAATTAAACAAATATTTAAATCTTTCTAAAAAAGTTTCCTTTTCTTGACAGTTTCCATATTTGTTTTGATTTCTTGACCAATTTGTCCCACTATTGTTCTAAGAGAAGCCAGATGTCTAAGTCCCCTTCTGTTTTCCTTTAAATCAGTTTCAAGCTCACTTATAATGTCTAACATTTCTGTCCAGTTATCTTCTGTCATTATTCCACTATCTCCATTAATTCTTCAAAAGATAAATCTTTCTGTTCACCGTCAACAGTAACCTTTAAATTTACTTCTTTATCAACAGATAGGTTATTTAGTTGATGCAATAAATCAAAAACCTTTTTCACTTTATTCATATCTGTTAATTCTATATTTGTTTTGATTGTTAATTCCATTGTTTATCCCTCCAATTTAAAAGAAAAAATAAATAAAAAACTTATACTAACCACTTCAAGCCAGCAAGGACGAAAGCTACTAAAGCTATCCCGCCGACTACAAATACCCACGTTCTTAATTGTCGCACATCTTTTGCGATTTCATCGACGAAGTTCTTTAAAACTTGAAGTGGAGTTAAATCAGCGGGGTCTTCAGGACTATTTGCGCCAGTAGTTTGAGTGGATTGTGTATCTGGACCATCTAATCCATCTTGTTCAACTACTCTTACTCGACACGATTTCTGTCCTGGTTCTGAACTAATTTGTTTTTGGACTTTCCATTTATGAGAGTATCCCATTTTCTTGACCTCATCTTTAGCAAAGGTTCCTAATTTACTTTTCAATTCATCAATCTTCCCCGTATTAAAATCCATACCTGCTTCTACTGCGTGTTTTCCATCAGAAGTAACATAATCTCGTTTACTTTCGCTAAATGCTATTCCTGTTTCTGTTCCATCAATATCTTCCCAACCATCATTTGCTTTCGTTCGTCCCATCGTCTTTCACCTTTTTAATTTTAAATGTTTTGTTGAATATATGTCGCAATAAATCATCTACCTTTTTGAATTTTCCTTCTAATTTCTGCTGCATAATATGATACCATAATTCGTCACTAACTCTCAAAGTTTTATCTGCCACAAATACACAAATATACAAAACTATTTAAATGTTACTAAAAATAGAAAAAATAAAGAAAAATCCCTATTTGAACAGGGTAAGTTTTACTTTGACTTCTTGGTCAGGAAGACTTAACTCGAACTTGTCGCTGTCAGAATTACCTTCTAAGTTTGGTAATTTCCAACCGTTGACAAGTAATACATCTTCTTCAACGTCACCGTATTGGACTCCATCTACCAAGACATCTTTGCCTTCAGACTCACGTTTTAAATCGCCCAATTTCACTAAATCAGTATTTAATGATATTAGAACAACTTTGACTTGAGTTCCGTTATAAGAAACGGGTTCTAAAGTATCTCCATTCTCTAACTGTAAAGGAGAGGTTGTGTTAACCCAATCTCCATCTTCTTTGTACCAAGTCCTTGTGGCAGTCAAGTAAGCTGTCGTAAGGTCATTATCTCCAACCACGATCTTGCCTTTAACCATCAAAGCAGGGATATCTGCATCCGTAACTTCGTCAAAACTGAATTTATAGGTTTCATAGACATATTTGTCATTCCAATCAAATCCAATCTTGAACAAGTCAAGGAAAGCTAACGATTTACCGGGCAAGACTACATTCTCATCTAAGTCATTGGCAATATCAGTATAGACAATGCCAAACTGGTTTAGTTTCCCAGCAGATACATCAACTACCCATTCATAGTTGTCCAGTTCCTTATACTCATCACCATTTGCGATAGTCTCTAAGACCTTAGTCCCAAATTCTAAGGTAGCCTGATGGACACCGCCTGCATAGTCTTGATATAATGTTTCTTTAACTCTTACATCAAATCCATCAAAATCATAGTGGCTTCCTACAGTTATCTTTTTGGAAATTCCATCAACTGAAATCTTTACGTTATCAGTAGTAATTCCAGTAAGGATTACTTTGTGAGTTCCAACGGTTACCGTTTCCCCTTCGTTCATTTCTGATACTTGGTCTATAATCTTTACTGTGACTT
>CAYIGE010000056.1:0-6766 GCA_964362835.1 Candidatus Woesearchaeota archaeon | reverse complement strand
ATCTATAGAATATATGGCTAAGAAATACATGAAAAACCCAGTGCATATCCAAGCAGGAGATAAAGTTGATCCGTCAAAGCTATATCAAATATATTACGATGTTACTCACGAAACTAAATTATCATTACTTATCCATTTATTAAAACAAGAAAAGAACGGAGTTGTAATGGTTTTCTGCAATACGAGAAGAAACACAGACAAACTAACCAGAAATCTAGGTATGAACGGATTACACGCAGAATCACTTCATGGAGGACACTCTCAAAACAGACGTTCAAGCGTTCTGCAATCATTCCATTCTAAAGACACTTTAATTCTTGTATGCACAGACGTAGCAGCTAGAGGTCTAGACATCAAAGACGTCTCTCATATTTACAACTATGATATTCCAAAAACAGGGGAAGAATATATCCACAGAATAGGTCGAACAGCTCGAGCAGGTAAAAATGGAATTGCAATCAGCTTTGTATCCAGCGGAGATCATACAGAATTCAGACAAATAGTAAGAAGAGTAGATTCAAACATAGAAAAGCAATTACTGCCGCAGTTTGAAGTATTACCAACACCATCAAAAGGCATTTCATCAAGTCAAGGCCACAATATAACTCATGGCAACAGAGAAAGTCGCTTTGGAAGTCACAAACGCTTCGGAGGAAACTTCAGAGGAAGCCGTAGCGACCGAGATAATAGACAAGGCAGACATAGTAACCGACAAAGCCCAAGGCGATTTGGCAGACGTTAATTACTTAAAATAATTTCTTTTTTTATAAATCATCACAAAGAAAACAACATTAGCAATTAATGGAAAAAGTATTTGGAATAATCCTATTTGTTCTTGTAATAATACTAATGCAAAAATATTATTAATAATAAAAAAACCAATGTATGTAAGGGCGAATTTTGCCCCCCAACGGTATCTGTTCCATAGTGCATATACAAAAATAAGGGGTGCAAGAAAGACGAGCAGAAAAGCTATAATAAATCCTGTTACTCCATCAAACATTATTCCCAATATAGGGTATCCTATATCATACGCAAACTTTATAGTAAAAAGAGTCATGGCAGACCAAATAACAAATACAACAAATAGTATCTTTAACGACAATGGTATTGGCTTCCAACCCTTTGAGTCTATCATGCACAATTAACAATCGTTTCCAATATATAAAACTGCGGTTTAGCAGACGTTAAATTTAAGGTGCTGGTAAAGGCAAAGGTTTCAAAGAATTAAGAAGACTAAAGTAAGCAGGTTTCTTAGCATATTGCCTATCAAAAATAAGCGCTGAACCCCATCCAGGCATAGCATAGGGAATCCAGGATATCTTATCAGTGAATCCCCACATAGTAAATGAATTGCAGTTTGGATGCTTAAGACATATATCCATGACTCTACCATACACGTCAGCTTGTTGAACTAACATTGCTTGTGTCGGCGTATCTTGCAATGCTATATCCATTTCAGTTATGTGATACTGAAAGCCCATATCAGTGACACGTTGCATATTCATTGCGAGTTCATCATAATTCAACTGAATAGGAATTCCATTAGTAATCTTAAGATGCGTTTGAGAACCTATTCCGTCAATTCTAAGTCCCTTGCTGTTTAAATCGTTGGCTAGTCTTAAAATAGCATCAAACTTTTTATTCGCCGCCTCTATTCCAAATTCATTGAGAAAAAGTAAAGCATCAGGGTCAGCTTCATTTGCCGTTCTAAAAGCTATCTCTATATATTCAGGACCAATTGTTTGCATCCAATAATTATTTACTAAATTCCCATCACCATCAACAGGCTCATTAACCACATCCCAAGCATATATTTGTCCTCTGTAATGTCCAACAACTGTTGAAATATGATCTTGAAGTATTTGAATAGCTTCATCACGCGTAAATTTACCTTGTGTTACCCAAGGAGGAATCTGATTACCCCATGCAAGAGTGTGTCCTCGGACTTTCATTCCATTTCTCTCGGCGAACCTCACCACAGCATCAGCATCTCCAAAGTTGAATTGACCTTGTTGAGGTTGAATATAATCCATCTTTATGAAATTCTCAATTGTAATAGAATTGAATTCTTTCCCTAGAGTATTCCAGTAAGCTTTCTCTTTGAAATTATCTGGCGTATAAGGGACAGAGCTACCAACAAGTATACCTTTAGCATTAGCAAGTTTCTTAATAGTCATTGTATTTTCAATAGCAGAAGAAAAAAACAGAAAAGTTGATAATAAAAACAGAAATAAAACAATAATTCCAAAGGTTATAACGCGATTCATTAAGATAGATGAAACAAGAGTTATATAAGTTTTCTCACCATTTGCAAACACTTAACATACATTTATATACCATCAAATAACAACATTAACATAATAACATGAAAGGCAAAATAAAGTTCTTTAACGAGCTCAAAGGCTTCGGCTTCGTCACAGGCGAAGACGGAAAAGACTACTTCGTTCACAGCACAGGTTTAGTAGGAACTACAGCTTTAGCAAAAGACGATGAAGTCACCTTTGAAATAGAACAAGGCGACAAAGGTCCTAAGGCTGTAAAAGTTACGAAGGCTTAATTAATTGGATATTATTTAACACCTTTCTTATCCTTAACTTGTTTACTAAATAATTTCCAAATTTTAGCATGAACATCTTTTGGAACATTAATTATCTTTTGATTTGCAAGTTTCTCAAGCTTCTCTCCTAAGCCCATAATAGCAGTTTCATTCCCTAAACGCACCTGCTCTTCTGCTTCCAGTACAATAATTTCCCAGTTTATAGAAGTTTTTTTAACAATTTCAATAATATCCTCAAGATCCTTCAATCTCGAAGTCACACTCTTCATAATTAAAATATCATGAGGGTCTGCAGCCTTGATGACAAAATTGCCTCCAAATTCATATGTATGTCTTGCACGTTCTTTCATCCCATCAGAAAAAAAGGAAGTTACGATTTTCTTCAAAAAAAGGTCAAACATAAAATCCCCAGACCCAAGCCTTAATATTTCAGGAGTGTTCTTTTTTAAGCCATAATTTTCAATAACAAGTCTTTCATCTTTTCTAAAATTCATTTCTTCCAATATTTTAATAAATAAGCTCCTATCAATTTCATTATCAAATACCAAATCTATATCTTTAGTTTCTCCCTTTAATCCAAGGAGCATCATAGCAGTTCCGCCTATTGAATATGCAATCAACTTCTTAGGCAACTTTCTACCTATTTCATTAAAGAGAATCTCTTGATTATTTATGTTTATCATATTTAAGCAGATTATACTCCTCTAAATCATCACGGTTTAGTGGGATATAAACTTTCCATTTCCTTTCTATCTCTTTGAAGTCATCAGATGAAAAACCATCAACAATGAAAATATATTTATCATTTTTTTTAGGGATTGTAAGTCTTCTAAATCTTTCAGGCATTCTTCTTACTTTCCTTATAAAAATGCGAGCCACATCATATAATGCAGATATCTGCCTTGAAAGATTTTCTTTTTTCGCCATATTGTACAAAAGGTGCCAATCTTCTATTTTTCTGAAAAGAAACAGACAAGATATAACGTATCTTATCCTTTTTTTATTTAAAGCATAAATTAATTCTTCCTCTACTTTTAGCTTTCTCCCATAAACAAAATAATTTTCATCATCTCTTATCCTTAAACTTGGGTTTGGCATATTCTTGTTAAACTCTTCCAAATAACTTGTCCTATTCTGTTTATTCATCAAAGATATTGAGTACAATCTCCTATTTCCAGCACCATAACTAGTCTTAACATACCCAAGCTTTCGCAGTCTATGAATAACATAAATCGCCCTAGTCCTATTTATCTTAAGCCTATCAGCAAGAGTCTCCAAGGTATAAAACCCGTGCAATGAGTCGACAAGCCCAACATACTTATTATATCCTTTTATCATTATTAAATGTATGACATATAATATATAAACCTTTCTATAAAATACCCTTATTCTTAAATCTAAAGCCCATAATATATAAACAAACTCAATATAAAGAGGACAATCTCCTAATAGTCATCTCCCACCACACACAAAACCACAAATTCCTAATCCCAAACTAAAATAAGAAGGTTCTTAGTTGTCTGATAAAATAGGACAAGTGCCCTAAAGCAGTCAAGGTTAAGAAGGCTTAAGAATATCGCTTTTAGATGTTATTTTTATATATTTTTAGTGTTGAAAATATAAGTTTTTCATTGAAATGAATTTACCATTATCTTCCATCACACCACTCACAACTCTTCTTAGGACACTTCCCATTAAGTAATTTAAGAGCCATATTAAACAGTTTTTCAGCATTCTTAACGTTCACCTTCATCTTCTTCAAATCTGTGTTAAATACAACCTCTCCAGTTTCCAAAACCTCTTTAGGATGATAAAATAAAAGAAAACCAAAGCTTTCAGTAGAGTATTTGTTCTTTCTAAGAAGAAAGTTGTAAATATCTATCTGGTCTTGGTAATGCTCATGAGTATCATCCTTAAGAGGAAAGCCCCTAGTCTTATAATCAAGAACAATAAGTTTCTTTCCCTTTATCAATAAGTTATCAACGGCACCTCTGAGAATATTACCATTTTTGTCTTTCCATTGAATCCCTTTAAAATTACTTCTCCATATCTTAAGAAGTTCTTCATCATCAAACAGTTTCATATCAGAACAATGAGAATTATTACATAACTCAGGATGTAATATGCCTTTTCTCATAAACTTGTCAAAATGAGTCTTTAGTATTCCATCCATTCCTGAAGGCAAGGAAGGAAAAATGCCCACAGGCCTTTTCCACACAGAATGTTGCGTTAACCAGAAGCACCGAGCACATTCATGAAACAGATTCAGAGATGATGGAGATAGTTTGAATGTCATTGTTGTCCAATACGACTTTTAAAATAATTTTCAGTTTCTTTATCTAAAAAGTAAACATAACATCCCTTGAGACCCCTAGACATTAGAGTACGATAAGTATTTTTTATAAGAATATCTGCTTTCTCATCTGCCATTTTAGGATTTCTCTTATAATCTTGAGAGTATCCATTTAGAGACTTATCAGTCTTAGCACGTTTTTTCGGTTGTGTGATTATTTGATTATTCCTTACAATTAAATCAGGACCAACAATAACTCCTATATAATCTACTTCTAAACCCTGACACGTATGAATACAACCAACTTCCCTTACAGATTTAGGAGAAATAATCCAAAGATTGCCATCTGTTGCAAGATTCCATTTCATCTCAAATTGATATTCTGGAATCACAATATCGTTAGAGCTCTTATTCAGTTTACTAACCCAATTCCAGCAATATCCTGCAACAATACGTGCTTTATTATTCAGCTTATTTTTTTCAAAGATTAGTTCTCTTAGTTCATTCGGGGAATCAACAATTTTGAAATCATAATTTACGCCATTCAGCGAATTATTTGCAGTTTCTTTTATTTGAAGAACATCATCTAACCATGCTAAATAACCATCTGAGCCATTACATCTAAACTGAGATTCAAGGTTCAAATAATGAATCTTTGCTCCAAATTCATTAGCATACTTTCCAATTTCTTCTTTTTCACCAATATCAGACCAAGTAACCTTTTGATCTTCATCCAAAAAGAAAATACAAGATTTAGCAGATTTTATTATCTCTTTTATTTGATTTTCTCCAAGGTTTTTAAACATCCCAGATTTCTCATTAAGCCTATGCGCCTCATCAATAATCAATGAATCAAAACTATTCTCTTTAGTAGCTACATAAGACCCTGATCCAGTAAACAGATTGGAAATATGTGTTTTTTTCAATGTTCCAGTAAGTTTACTCTCAAAGACAGCTCTCGGAGCTGCATTTTTAGTAACATATCTAGCATTCAGCCTAAGATTAGTGATAGCAACAAGTAAATTAATAGCAACAACAGACTTTCCAGTACCAGGTCCGCCTTCAACAATCAACACATTTTTATTATCTTTACTTGACTTTTTTGCTAAAAATAATCCTGTTTCATATACTATCTTTTGATTGTCAATCATTACAAACTCTTGATTTCCCTTAATCATTGAGGCCAAGCTATCTGCAAGATTTTTAGATGGCTTTATCTCCCCATTTTCAATCCTATATAGTGTATTTTTTTTATCCCCATATTTTACATGTTCAGCTATAAAGTTTTGCAGTGCTTCTTTATCTTTATTACAAAAAGCGGGAGATTTATTTAAATAATCTTCATAAAACTTATTTTTAATGACCGATTCATCGATGCAATTGTGTAAGTAAGCACATGGCAATAAGATTATTCCTTCATTATATACTACGGAATTAAATCCTTGAAGAAGTGTTGAATATGACCATGCCTGATATGATGGATGTAACTCTTCACTTAAACCGTGTCTAAATCGAGTCAATACTACTGCATCTTTTTCTGTAATTTCAATATGAGTCCATTGCTTAAGCTCAATTATTACAGCTATCTCCTTCCCTAAGGCATCTTGTCCAGTAATAATAAAATCTATTCTATTTTTAGTTCTAGCTATCGAATATTCAACTGCAACTCCAGAATCATCAGGTATATTTTTAGTATTTAAAACATGGTACATTGCTCTGCCTAATGAATTTTGCCAAGATATATATTCAGAACTTCCAGGTTTTATATCTATATTTAATTTTTCCTTTACACGAGACCTAATTATTTTTTCAATGCTATTTGATGCATCTTCCAAGAATCCTTTTTTAGTTGTCTGATAAACTATCATTTCAAAACTCCGTATATTTCTTATTAGAACCTTTCGCTTTTTCAA
>CAYIGE010000055.1:0-6783 GCA_964362835.1 Candidatus Woesearchaeota archaeon | reverse complement strand
GGAATTTGCCAATTCAAATTTCGGGAGAACCAACTGAACAGAGAGAGGTTTACAATCACAAAGATTTGCCTAGAATTGAGACTAATCAAATCAGAGGGGGTATGTGTCTTATTTTTTCAGAATGTCTTGCTCAGAAGGCGGCTAAGGGCTATAGACTGCTTAAGATTGCAAAGGCTAATGGGTTTAATTCAACGGGGTTTGACTTTCTTCAAGAGTATGTGGATGTGATTCAGAAGAAGAAAATAAAAGGGAGTGCTGGAGATGGAATCCCTACATATATGAAAGATATTGTTGCTGGGCGTCCGATATATTCTCATCCTGGTCGTTCAGGAGGATTTAGATTTCGTTATGGACGAGCTAGAAATGCTGGTTTTTCAGCGACGTCGGTACATCCCTCAACAATGGCCGTGTCTCGTAATTTTTTAGCTGTTGGAACACAGTTGAAAATTGAGAAGCCTACTAAAGGATGTGCTATTTCAATGGTTGAAAATATTGAAGGGCCCATTGTCAAGTTACGAGACGGGTCAGTTGTGAAGCCTTTGACAATGGAAGAAACTACCAAGCTTAAGAATTCAATAGAAGAAATAATTTATTTGGGAGATATTTTGTTTCCTTTAGACGATGTAATCAATAGAAATTCTCCTCTATTGAAGCCAGGTTATGTTGAAGAGTGGTGGGATCTCCAACTGCAGAAAGCTGGAGGATTGGTTGAAAATGTTTTTTCTGTTCCTTTTGAAGAAGCGGTTGATATCTCTGGTAAATATTCAATTCCGCTTTATCCGGCTTATACTTATTATTGGACACAGATAACTTACTCGCAATTTTTGGGGCTTATTGATTGGATGGCACATGGTAAATATGGACAAACATTTGTTTTGCCTTATTCTAAATCTGACAGAGAGAGATTTGTTGTTGGTAAAAGGGCTTTGGAGATTATTGGTTGTCCTCATACAGTTCATTTAGAAAGTGTGATTTTGAATTCTATTGATAGCAAGGCACTTTTGTTCAATTTAGGAATTGTTTCTTTTGATAATTTAGAAAATTCTTTTGACATTTTGATTAAGAAAGTTCCATCTAAAGGAGAGGTATTGGAAGTTGTAAATCTATTGTCTTCTGCTGTTGTTAAGGATAAGGCTGGAGATTTTATAGGAGCTCGTATGGGAAGGCCTGAAAAATCTAAATTGAGAAAGCTTACTGGTAGTCCTCATGTTCTTTTTCCAGTTAGTGAAGAAGGAGGACGTTTACGAAGTGTACAGGTTGCAGTGGAGTATGGGAGTGTGCAATCAGATTTTCCAAACTTTTTTTGTGGTATTTGCGGAGATGATAGTCCCTATCCTAGATGTCCTGTTTGTTTGACTTTATGTAAGAAAAGAAATTATTGTAGAAATTGTGAAAAATATTCTGATGAGCTATGTGCAGAACATCAGAGTAATATTCAACCTTATTCATTTAGGCGTATTGATATGAAAAAACAATTTGATTTAGCTAAGAAAATGATTGGGGCCCGTATAGATGATTTACCTGTTGTTATAAAAGGGGTGCGTGGAACATCCAGCCAAGATCATAGTTGCGAGCAACTTGCAAAAGGGCTTTTGAGGGCTAAGTATAATTTACATGTGAATAAAGATGGAACAATTCGGTATGATATGACTGAAATGCCATTAATGTATTTTAAGCCAAAAGAAATAGGGACCACCGTTGCTAAATTGATTGAATTGGGATATGAGAAAGATATGAATGGGGTCACTTTGACAGATGAAGATCAGATTCTTGAGTTGTTTCCTCACGATATTGTTTTGCCTTCATGTCCTGAAACATTGGATGAGAAAGCAGATGACGTTTTTTTTAATATTACTAGATTTATTGATGATGAGCTTGAGAAACTTTATGGGGTTGACAGATTTTTTAAACCAATAAATAAAGAATCTTTGTTGGGTTGTTTATTTGCTTGTATTGCCCCTCACATTTGTACTGCAACTGTTGGGCGTCTTATTGGTTTTTCAAAGACTCAAGCATTTTTTGCTTCTCCTTATATGCATGCTGCGATGAGACGTGACTGTGACGGCGATGAAAGTGCGGTTATTCTTTTAATGGATATGCTTCTTAATTTTTCAAGAAAGTTTTTGCCTTCTCACCGGGGAGGAACTCAAGACGCCCCGCTGGTTTTGAACGTGAAGATTAATGCTGGAGAAGTAGATGATCAGATTCTTGATTTGGTATGTGGGAAATATCCCATTGAACTTTATGAGCTTGCTGAACAGAGAAAACATTCTTCTGAAGTTAAAATAGAAAAGATTTCGCATCGGTTGAAAGAGGGAAAAGATCCATTTACAAATTTAGGATATACTCATGATGTAGACAATTTTAATCATGCAGTTTTAAATTCAGCTTACAAGACGTTGCCTACAATGCATGAAAAGGTTGCTGAACAAATGGACTTATGTTCTAAAATTCGTGCCGTTGATGTGAGTGATGTTGCTCGTTTGATTATTGAAAGACATTTTATTAGAGATATAAGAGGAAATTTAAGGAAGTTTTCACAGCAGGTTTTTAGGTGTGTGGATTGTAATGATAAGTTCAGGAGACCTCCTCTTGCCGGGAAGTGTACTAAGTGCGGAGGTAAAATAATATTTACAATATCTGAAGGAAGTATAATTAAGTATATGGAAGCTGCGCTCAATTTAGCCAGGACTTACCACGTTAGTTCTTATTTACTTGAAAATTTGGAAATTGTTCAAGGAGATATTTGGAGTATTTTTGGGAAGGAGAAAGAGAAGCAAATGAAGTTGAGTTTTTAGATTTCAAGAAAATGGATGTTTATATTTTCAACTCAAAAATAAGTGGAAAAGAGATTTTTACTGGAAGAGATTTTAAGAAAGGAGAGTTTGTTCTAAAAATATCCCGAAACTACTTTAAGGTTGAAGAAGAAAGTAGAAAGAAGAGTGAAAGAGTAGAATAGCAGTAAGAAAGAACATTGGTGAGCCTACAATGAGTTATAAGGGCAATAAATGGGGGAGAAAGCATAATAAATCACAGAATAATTGAAGAAGTTAAAAGATTGAAATCAGAAGGCAAGTCACTAATGGAAATAGCAAAAGAAGTTTATTATTATGATAATCATAACAATAAGAAAGGACTATTAAAGAGCCAAATACATAAAATAATTTCAAAATTTCAATCTAACAATCATATAAACAATATTTTAGACTAGACAAACACGAATCAAAATCTTCATCTGGAATATATTCAATAAAATTCTTACCTTCTATTGCTGAAGAATAAGAACAACTGTCCATACGCCTTACACATTCATCAATACAGTACTCAGAATCCTCAAAAATAAGACTCCATAAAAAGTAAAATGCTATTATCAGTAATATTATTTGCCACCAAGTAAGTTTGTTTTCTTTTACTATCTTCTTGTCCATAAAATCCTAATACCTATTCTTATTAATAAATTAGTAGTATTTATAGATGTCCTTTAATTAGTCAATTTAAGAACAATTATAAATTTGGTTTCTCTTTTAGATATTATGATTAAAGGCTCAAAGATGACAGAAGAACAGAGAAGAAGAAATAGAGAAATTCAAAAGAATGTTTGGGCAAATCCTGAACTCAGAAAAAAACACAGCCAAATTCATAAAGGGCAAAAGGCTTGGAATAAGGGAATATCTCCTTCTAATGAAACAATAGAGAAGCAAAAAGCAACATATCGGAGAACCTTATTAGCCAATCCTGAAATAAGAAAGAGGATGAGTTTAAGTCATAAAGGCAAAAGGCGAAGCGAAGAAGCAATTAGAAAATTTAGTCTTAAAATGAAAGGGCATAAAGTCAGCGAAGAAACAAGAAGAAAAATAAGTGAGGCTCAAAAAGGCAAGATAATTCCTGAAGAAACTAAGAGAAAGATAAGCGAAGCAACAAAGAAAGCAATGACTTCTCCTGAAATGAAGGAAAGATTAAGCAAAATAAAGAAAGAGCAATTCAAACTTGGAAAAGCAAAATCTTGGAGTAAAGGAAGAAAGGGAGTGTATTCAAAAGAACTTTTGGAGAGATGGAGTAAATCTCATAAAAAAACAATGGCTAATCCAGAAACAAGAGAAAAAGTTAGTTTGTCTCTTAAGAAAACTTATGATTCCCATCCCGAGATATTAAAGAAAATGGCTGAAAAGCAGAAAGAAAGAATGTCTAATCCCGAATTAAGAGAAATTGCAAGACGAAATACTTTAAAAATGTATGAATCTGGAAGCTTTCCAAAGCAAACAAACACTAAACCCGAAAGACAGATAAAAGAAGAGCTAATTAAAAGAGGATACCAAGAAAATATTGACTTTATTCACCAATATAAATTTAACAATAAGTTTATGTGTGACTTTTGTTTTCCCAAACAGAAAGTTATTATTGAAGTTGATGGAGATTTTTGGCATGGTAACCCGAATAAATATTCAGATAAAGACAAACTACACCCTCATCAGATAAAAGGAATTAACAGAGATAAATCAAAAGACGCTTACATTAAGAAGTTTGATAACGGCTCATGGACAATCATAAGAATTTGGGAAAGCGAGATTAAGAAAGATGTTGTTAAATGTGTTAATAAGATTGTAGAAACTTTGAACTCAAAGAGCAGATTTAAATAAAACATTAAACTCTTACTAATATGAATATAAAACAATGGTTCACCTTCGGAATTGGTTTCTTAATTTTTGGTTATTATTCTTATTATGTTGTTCCTAAGAGTGCTGGTTTTTTTGGGCTTAGTTTTATTCCTAATTTTATGCTTGTTGGTTTAATATCTGGAGTTTTAGGAGTTTTGTTTATAATTTGTGGGTTATTAGAAATAAAAAAGAAATGATTATTTATAAAAACTAAATAGTATAATTACTTTAAGATGTTTTAAATATCCCATATATTTTTTAATTATATGACAAATTCAGAAGTTCAAGAACCAACATTGACTAATTTTGTGAATGAATTAACTTCTCTTATAGCACAAAAGCCATTAACTTTAAATGTTGTGAGAAATATAACTTTAACATTACAATTATATGCAGAACATTATGTTAATGAGATAGTTCTTGAACAAGTTAAAGAGTCTGCAAAAAAAGAAGTTAAGGAACACTTAACATTTCCACAAAAACTAAGAATTCTAAAAAATCTTAATTGTTTAGATGATAATACAGAGAGAGTTTTATCAACTTTAAATTCGATAAGAGATTTGTTAATCCATAACTTGATGATTAATGTTAAGGAATTTAATGTAAAGCTTGAAGGGGTAAAATTTGGTTTCAAATATAACTGGCGTATTACGGGAGAAGCAAAGCCTAAAATGGATAAAGAAATAGACTTAGTTAAAATCTATGAAGAACATAAAAGTAGAATAACTAAATATGACCAGTTAAATGTTTCTTCAGCTGTTGTTATTGGACTTCTTCATTATCATTTAATGAAACTAAGAGGCAAAGAACCAAATGAAATCATCGATGTTGAACCAATTATAAGAGAAGGTAAATTTGATTTTGTAGAATTAAGAGCTTGGGGAAAAATAATTGCAGAGGACTAATAACAAAATTTAATTCTTTGCTTGCAAAAATAAAAGAGGATTATGTTAAGATTGGGGCAGTTCCTGAATATATTATGAAATAATCAGAACTGATTTGTCAGATAAATAATTATTGTTGGGACTAATAGGACGCCCATTAGATTTATTCTTCTTATATTCGACAGAATTGCGAATATTCCCCATGCTGTTGAAGTTATGAAGACTAATAGCCCCAAGGGGTTTGATAGGAGGATTATTGAAATTAATAGGATTCCGAACATTACTATGGAAAGAGTTTTGTAACTGAATTTGCTGATTAATTTGATGAAAAGATTTGTTATTACTAGGGCTATGAATGATGTGATAATTATAGTTATTATTGCGATTAGTATTATTTTCCATAGATTTTGATAACTTAATTCCGTTAGAATTTCTTTTATAGCTACTGCTGCTCCTGTTCTTGTTTTTCCTATTGATTCTAGAGTTGCAAAACTTAGAACCATTACTATTATGTTAATTGTGCCTAACATTACTAGAAATCCTTTTCTTGATTGAGGAATTATTTCTGAAGAGATTGTTGCTGCTTGTCCCGAACCTATTGCTGGAAGAAATGAACATATTGGAGAAGATATTATTGAGCCAATCACTGCTTTGAAATATTCTTTTTTTGGTAACTTTATGTTTGATATATTTAGTTTTTTTTGTTTGGGGATTTTAATTTTTTGAGAAAGGCTTATTATTAAACCTGAACCGCCAAATAATCCTGCTAGCAGAGGTAGAAGGGGCTCTTTTACAGGAGAGCTTAACGTTGCGAAGCCTAAAAGTCCTGTTGAGAGGAATACTATTAGTGCTGTCCATACTTTTTGTTCTCTCATGACTGTGTATAAAGAGACGAATATCAGAATAAATGGAATTATTGTTTTTATGCTGTCAAATATTTTAGGAACTAGACTTACAAATAATGGAGTTATTAGAATGATTAGTGGAATCGCAGTTAACGAGCCAATTATAATCATTAATATCGCTTCTTTTCCTTTTCCTTGTTTAAGCATTTCATGTCCTGGAAGTACTGAAAGGAAAGATTCTTCGTCTGTGGCTCCTGTAAGTATTGAGGGAATGAAGTCTAGGATTGTGTGAGTGATTGCTAGAGATACTACGAAAGAGACTAAGGAAAGTGAGGAGACTTGTGAGAATATGCCGAGGTTTGCTAAAAGTATTGCTGTGACTGTGTTTATGTGTATTCC
>CAYIGE010000054.1:0-6790 GCA_964362835.1 Candidatus Woesearchaeota archaeon | reverse complement strand
TGGAGTGGTGCTTCTGAAAAAGTATTGACTGAATGGTTTGATAACAAATTTGATTTAGTATCTTCAGAGGAAATAATTCAAGAGATAGCCAAAACCTTGTTTAACTTTAAGAAATATATGCCTCCCGAGGATATAATTCATTGGATAAGCATCATTGAATCTAAAGCAATTATAGTTGCTCCTACTGCTCAATTTAACGCAGTAAAATCAGATGCAAGCGATAACAAATTTATAGACACAGCAGTTGAAGGAGATGCAGACTACATTGTAAGCCAAGACCGAGATTTGTTAGACATAAAAGAATTTCAAGGAATAAAAATAATTTCCCCAAGTGATTTTGTTAAAGAATTAGAAAGAAACCAAACAACCTCTTTTTAAACCATAAAACATTCAATAACCTATGAGAGTAAGATTCAACTTTTCAAGCAGAAGAACAAGAAAAATAGATTCCCACAATAAGCATAGACAGGACTATCCCTCACTTGCAAAGGAAGTAATAATTGCTTCAGACATAGTTCTTGAAATATTAGATGCTAGATTCATAAAAGAAACACGCAACAGCATGATGGAAAATTTTGCCAAAGAACATGGAAAATTATTAATTTACGTTTTAAACAAAGCAGATTTAGTTAAACATCAAGAAATTGAAAATTCTGGAATTTTAGAAGAATTACATCCTCACGTATTTTTATCATGTGTATCTCATCATGGAAGACGTCAGTTAAGAGATGAAATAAAAATACAATCAAAAAAATTCAAAAAATCTAAGAAAAAGACCGAGGAACCAGAAAAGGATTCAGACCATGAGCATATAGAGATTCATAAACAAGGCAGAGGATATCAAAAATTCTTTAAAGTTGGACAGCAGGTTCATGTAGGAGTAATAGGTTACCCAAACGTAGGAAAAAGTTCTATAATCAACATGCTCACAGGAAGAGGCGCAGCCAGAACATCTCCTAAAGCTGGATTCACAAGAGGAATACAAAAAGTCAAACTTGCAGACGGAATTATCCTATTAGACACTCCTGGAGTAATGTCTGATGAAGACGCCGCAGCAAGTCAGTCGTTGCATTTAAAGAAACATGCAATGATAGGCGTAAGAACTTACGACTCAACAAAAAACCCTGAATTTGTAGTAGCAGAAATAATGCAGGATAATCCAGGTTTATTTGAAAGTCATTACAGAATAGATGCAAATGGGGATTCAGAAGTATTAATAGAAGAATTAGGTAAAAAAAGAAAATTCCTTGTAAAAGGCGGGGCAATAGACACAGATAGAACGGCAAGAATAATTCTAAAAGAATGGCAGTCAGGTAAGATTAGGAAATAAAAATACAAGCAGGATCTTTCTCAAACAATTTATCAATAACCTCAACAATATGACCTCCGCGTTTCGAAGCCCTTAACTCATCAGGATTTCTTCTAAGCAATCCACCAATTACCTCAAGGGTACTAAGAACTCGTTTCCTGTCTGAAGTCTTTAAATCATTAGGCATTCGGTTTAAAAAACCCTCACAGCATCTTGCAAGAACATCAACTGCATCACGCCTCTTTTCCAGAGATACAGGTATACCATGCTTGTTCCCCTCAATTTCATACACTTCTCTTTCTAAACGAAAATTAACACTAGCATAAGTTTGATTTAGATATGAAAACTCACCCTCAAAATCATAATCCATAATACTCAATAAAAACATAATTATTTAAGCATTATTGTGTTGAAGTGTTTGAAAACGTACACTTCGAGCACAAGAAGTTTGTTCAAGATGACAAACTTCTGTGCAACAAATTCTCTTCAGGAAGAATTTGTTTGCATCCAAAAAACAAGTGCCAGTCACATTGTTTTTTTGATAGCGTAATCAATTAACAAGTTTTAAATATCTCTGAACTCTAAAATATAAAAGAGCATGGATACAATACTTCTCGCTGGACTTTTAGGAGCCGTTGGTGGTTTAACTCGAGGCGTCGTAGGACTGTTAAAAGCCCTATCCCTAAGAAGGAGAATAATTTGGAGTTATTATGCAATAACTGTTTTTATAGCAGTAATAATAGGAATATTTGTTGGAATAGTTTTCAATTTTGATCCAAGGCTTTCATTGCTTTCAGGTTACGCTGGTACGGATATCCTAGAAGGCATTTACAAATCTTTCGCAGTTCAAAAAACATATGTAGCACCAAAGGGCAAGAAATAAAATCAAAAAAACCTTGAGTTTGGTTTCATCAAGAACTACTGTTCTTGACTGTGTTCAAGAATCAGGTGATTCTCGACATTTGGATGCTCAAGATGCTGACTACAATAAATTTAAATCTAACAGTATCTTCAAGCATCTTGACATGGCAAATCCAGATTTAGTCAGATTTATTTTAGAAGCAAGAAAGAGAGGTTTTAACGACAATAAAATAAAAGAAGCTCTCTTAAGCAATCATTGGCCAACCAATGAAATAAATCAAGGCTTTGAAGCAGTAAGACAAAATTTAAATTACAAAAAAAGTTTAACAATTTGGTTAGACAAAGAGATAATCAGTATTTTAGAAAAAAGAGCAAAAAGAAATTTGCTAACTCTACCAGAACAAGTAGAGGACATAATTAGAAGAAGTGTAGCAAATCAAAGACCAACACAGAAAAAGGAAAAACTTGATGACATGCTTGTAGGTTTATTCTCGAGAAAGAGCAGAAAAAAGAAATAAACTCAAAGATATCTCTTTTTATGAACTGCCAAATATCTTTTTATAAAATATTTTACAAATCCATCTTCATCTTTCTGCAATGCTTTGTAGTAAAATCTTCGTTTCTTATATTCAATTATAAGCATAGGATATCCAGAATGCCACAAGATGTGATTTATGATTAAACGACCAATTCTTCCATTTCCATCTCCAAACGGGTGAATTTTTTCAAATTTATAGTGTGCTCTTGCAGAGAGCTCAACAGGATTTATTTTTGATTTATTTTTGATAAACTCAATAAGCGCTCTCATCATTTTTTCAACTTCCTGCCAATCTGGCGCAAGGTAAGAACCGACTCTAACTAAATAATTTCTAAATTTACCAGATATATCGGATTTAGTAATTCCAAATATCCGCTGATGCCAATCAAGTAATAATTTATTATTTATTTCTTCTTTTTTATTTAACATTTCAAGAAATACAATGCTATGTGATTCAGCTTCTCTAACATCCCTCAATGGTTTATTTGGAGAAATTTTATCATGAATTATTTCTCTTGCTTCTTCTAAAGTTATAGTTGAGCCCTCTATAGCATTAGTGTTGTAAGTAAAAGCTATGGATATCTCTTCAAGTTCTCTTTTTCTTGCACTTTCAGGAATTTTCTTCCATTCAGACTGAAAATGATTTTTTATCGATTCTAATTTTTTGTTTAAGTCTTTTTTCAAGTTTTTTTTCAGTTCAGAGGTTATTTCATCAAGATTATTAGGTAAACTTGTTCCAAGATACTTCTCTTTTGTCATAACCTTCTTGCCATTTCTAGTAGATTCTTTCAAATAAAAATATTTTTTATTACCTATTTTTTTAGTCGTAATCTTCATAATATTATTATACCTACAAAGTATTTAAATATTGCGTTTTCAGACAAAATGTAGGTATAAGTCTATTTAACCCTTCCTTTAACTTCTTTAGCTTCAGGCAATAAGAAGGAGCCAATAATTAAACAAACACCAACAATAAAGAAAGAAATAGAATAAGTGTAAAACGGTCTCATAGAAGAAGCTAATAGGTAACTAATAATCTCCTTACTAATTTGCAGACTAGAATCTCCAGATATCAATTTTTCAAGAAAACCAGCCCCTAATAAAACAGAAATCAAAATTAACAATCCAGCAAGCATTACAGGCACACCAACAGATCTCATAGTCTTAGCTAAATCTCTTGAATTAACAAAATAAAATGCTAAAATTAGAAATAAAAATATTATGGCTAGAAAGAACATTCCTAATCTATAATATTGAATATATCCTCTTATTTCATCTAGCTTCGCACGACCAGAGCTTCCTTCTTCTATTGAATAAACATAAGATAAATCACTAAGATTACTCGCAAAGAAACTCTTATTAGTAGCTTCAAGCAAGTCATCTAAAAAAACATCTGGACTAATATTGGAAGGTCTGCAAATATTATCTAAATCATCAAATGAATATTCTTGCAATGGTTTGCAAGTCTCTACCTTATTAATAGAGTCAATAAAAAAACTTCTTAACTTACTTGCATCAATCTCAACTTTCAAAGATAGCTCATCAGACTCGCTTCTTAAGTAACTTAAAAAATTAGACAATAACGGAGTGACTACAGCTTCAACACCTTCTTGAGGCATTTTAATAAAACTTGCTCCGGGCACTTGCTTCAATCCAGATTCAAAATATTCAAATGCTCCAGCCTCTCGCAGCCCATCAATATAAGTTTCAGGATACAGTAGGGAGTAAGCAGAAATAGAAAATATAAACATGAAACTCACTAGAAACAATAAAGACGCCAGGAAACTAAGCAAAAGCTTTCTCATCACCATTTAAACTTCAATAAATCAGGCTTTATAGAATTAATTATCAAAAAAACCTTGAGTTTGGTTTTTTGGATGCAAGAAAATTCTTCCAGAATGGAATCATCAAAAACATACTTGTTTTTGAATGTGCTCAAGAACCAGATGATTCTTGACATTTCTGCACAGAAGTTTGTAGTCTTGAACAAACTTCTTGTGTTCCAAGTGTTCTACGCTCTAAAGAGCGTAGTTTTCAAACACTTAGACATCAGATTAAGACCTGGCTTGTCTTACAACATCCATAAAGTCCCTAACTCTTTTTCTATCTACGGGTTCTTGTGTATCTCCATCTGGTTTAAAGTAACTTCCCACAATAGCACCATCAGCTACTCTCAATTGCTCATATGCGTTTTGTGCTGTAACACCTGCCCCCACAATTAACGGAAAATTTACCAAATATTTTTTGAACATTCTTAGCTTATCAATAGGAGTTTCAACTCCAGTTCCATCTCCAGTTGTAACAATTGCCTCGCATCGCGAGACCCCTTCAGCCAAATCAACTTCCAATGGGTTCCCCGTTTCTCTTTTGTATTTGAATCTTATTCCTCCGAGAACTTGAATGTTTGAGTGTCGCCTTCTTTGCTGTTCATAAAATTCTACATTCCCCAAATCTGCAGTTTGCACACTATCAAATTGAACAAATCTTGCCCCAAAATCTGACGCGCAATTAAAAGAAGAATATCTCCAATGGTTCAGTAAATTTACTCCTCTAGTTATAGTCAAATGTGCAACAGCACTTTGTCTTAGAGTTTCATAGACATCCTGAAAGGTTCCATGATAATTTTCTATAATTGCTCCATTAACTCCTTCCTGTTGATAAATAGCTAATTCCTGCAATGCTCTAGTAATTTTCTCCTCTTGATTTGAACCTGCTAAATGAATCATTCCTATAATTGGTTTTTGAATTGGGAAAAGTTCTCTAAAATCTAAGACCATATTAAAATAAATCAAACAAACGATCTAAAAATGATTTTCTTCTAGGATGCATTATTAATGCAGTAACTCCAATAGCAACAATCGCTCCAACACTAGCAGCAATAGCAATTGATTTCATAGGATTGTCTGCAACAAATTCATCTGCGCGTTCTCTAGCATCTCCAACTTTCTCCTTTGCACTTTCAAACGTGCTACTAATCTTGTCTCTAATCCCTCCAGCATCGTTTTTCTTTTTTCTTGCCATATTATTCATTAACCTTTTTTAGTTTAAAGCCTTAAGCAGTATTCCTAAGAATAAAGCAATTACTCCAACAATCAAAAAAGATAATGTAGTCGTAAGCTCTAAATATTCAATTCCAAAAAACACAAGAGCCATAAACAAGCATAATAAAGCCAAAGCAAAAAACATCAGCATAAATGCCTGTTTGAAAACAAAAAGTCTAATCTTATGCATCTTGTCCTCAACATTGCGACGAGCAGTTCTTTCAAATTCATGAGCTGCACTTTTTATAGATTTTCCAAAGAGATTTCCTATTTCGTCCCAAAATGTCATGCAAACCCAAAGAGAAACCTGTTTTTAAATATCTATATAAAATATAAGTTATATTCTAATTCAAATGTGTATAAACGATACTACGGCTACCTATATAGCCACTTTAACCAACCTTATTGGAGGTAAAAATGAATAACCAAACAATACAAGCTAATAGAATTAAAAACGATAAAGAAACTTCTGAACAAAGACAGAAGCACGATCAAGCAACAGATGATAAGAGAATCATAAACGATGATAACACCGCTTTTAGAAGAGAAGAAGCAGACAAGAAAACCGAAGACCAAAGAACTAGAAGCGACACTATAACAGCAGATCGTAGGGATAAGAAAGATGCTGAAAACTGATACACTCTTTAACTGTCAATATATTTATTTTTTATTTTTCCTCTTTTTAAATAGCTCGGGATTATCCTTCTCAAATTCTTTAGTCATTGGTTTAACAACCGCTATTCCAGACTCTCTTTTTAGATGTAAGTAACCCATTATAGCAGAAAACAGTGCTCCGATTGAATCTATTATTAAATCTCCCATTGTATCACTCAAACTTCCTCCCTGCATACGGGTATTGCCAAAAGCAAGGTAAAGAGGTGGTTATATCATACTTGTAGAAGTTCACTACAAAACCCCTTATATGACACATTCATCGATAAAAACCGATAAATCGCACCAAATAGCCACATTTATCTTATTTTAAGCTTTCTTTGTCATAATAGATTCCTTTATAAACACTTATTAAATGGTAAAGAAAGG
>CAYIGE010000053.1:0-6904 GCA_964362835.1 Candidatus Woesearchaeota archaeon | reverse complement strand
CCAGCCCCACCAGACTTTTCAAAATATCTTTCTGCATCAGAGAAACCTAGGTCATCAAGCCAAGAAATAAATAAATCTTTAAATTTAGGTTTAACTCCTTCTTGTTGAAGTAAAGCAAGAATGTTAGGGTTAGACACAAGCAGGGAAACGGCTGTTTGTCTAGCTTGTCTTCTTTCTTCGTCTGCATTAACAGTCATAGACTGGACATCAATTGAAAAATCAAACGAACCTTTAATATCGTCAGCTTCGACATGAAGTTCTCCAAAATCTTCATCTTCAGATAGTTTCAGTTTAGGAATAAGACTAACTTCCCCTTCTTTTTGAGAACTATTAATAGGGTATTTAGGAAATTGCATTTTATCTACATCAATTCCTTTTTCACCAAGTTGGTCTGGTCTTACTCCAAGTGTCTCAGCGAAAAGTTTCATTGCCTCTACTGATTCGTTTGGAAGAACATTATCACCAAGACCTTTTTCCTTAAAATATTTAAGAGCATCTCTTCCAACAATTCTAACTACAAATGGTTTTTTATCTTTTTCAGAGAAAAGAAGTTTTTGGTTCATTGTATGCCAAAGAAGAAGTTGTCTCTTCATCGCATCCGAAAGCATCAATTGGTTGTAATTATCTCGTGCATTTCTTTGAAGAGTCAAAGCTTTAACTTCAGTTGCAGTCTTGTCTTGAGAATAGGGTTGAAGATTTGAAACACCTAATGAAGATTCCCCAAGAGCATTCATCATGGCGGCAACAAGCACCGAATAGGTGTTATTAAAGAATTGTGCAGCATTTGACTTTGATTCAACCAACCTAAAGTCAGTAAGAGGATTATTCATAATCCATCTTGCTCCCTTACCCCACTCAAGAGTATGTTGTCTCACCCCTGGTCCAATAGCGATTGGAGAATAAAGATTCTGGTTGATTTCATCCACATATTGGCAAAGAAGTGCGTTGGTTGCTTTTTGAAGACCTTTAATAGGCTCAATTTCTGATAAACCATAAAGGTCATCATCAATAACATAATAACGAAGCATTGTTATAGGAATTTCATAATTTTCATAAGGATTTTTAATATCCCTAATAACTACCCCATGCTTAGGAGCAAAAGTTATCCATCTATCTTTACGATATTCAGTAACAATTTCAATAGTCTTGAAAACAATATCTTTACCAGTAGGGTCTGCTTCTAAATTAGATATCTGTCTGTTTCTTGAAGTCCAATTAGATGACCTACTATCTCCACCACCACCTCTTTCAGTTTTTTCCTTTTCATTCTTACCAATTGTATAACGAAGAGCTTCCATATTTTTCCATATAGGTTTCTTTCTATTAGCATCATTAACTCTTTCTAGTTCATTAAAGGTTACATATTGCCTAACTTGTACCCAATTAGCACTTTCAATTGAAGTAGCCGTAAGGTCATGGGCGACATCTCTGTTGTTAAGAACTTGCATGTCTGGTCCATCAAAAATAGCCTTTCCATTGTTATCTTTTTCATATCTCCATTTAGCAAGACCAAAAGATGCCCCATATTTTCTAGTATTAATATCCATTAAGGCCCATTTTTGAAGCATTGTCCCACCATGTGTGGCTTGGTCCCACTGGTAATCAAGAAGAATGTTGTTTACTTTTGCACCGAGCACATCAGACCCCTCCCTAGGAACAAGGTGTGCTTTTGGTTTACTTGCAATAAGTCTTGAAGTCTTTTCAAAAATAAAAGTAAAAACACGAGGGTCAAAAAGAAGAGCATCATATGGCCAATTTTCTTCATCTATATAAGAACGAAATAACTCATCAGCCTCATCGAAGGAAATAGAACCGACTCTTCCAACACCAGTAGAACGTTTTTCGGTTTCATCAAAACCTATTTTGTTATGGTGGTTTACTTCAAAAAAAACTGTTTCTTCTTTTCTTTTTGTAGGTGATTGGTCTTCCATTTTTATATACGATGTTTTCCCAAAAGATATATTCTTTCTAACTAAAGTAAAACACACTAAAACCCTGTCTGTCAACTACTATTGAAAATATTTTATATCTTTTTTAGCCTTTCATTCAACTTTGTTGCTTCTTCTCCACGAACAAACGTTACTACTCCATCCTCAATACTAACAGTAACATTGCCGTATTTTGTTCCTATAAAGATATTATTCAAATGTTTAATCACATGAAAAATAATGTAAGGATTAATCCCCGTGGTGTCCAATAAATCCATGAGAACAAAAATATCTGGACGCAGGTTCTTAACCAATAGTTTGAAAGACTCCTCGTTGTGAATTATCTGTTCATGATAATTCTCTAAATCTTTTTTTTCTTCTTTATTTTTTGCCATTATTAAGATGATTTAAATTCTTGTTTAAACCTTTCCAATTTCCCTAGGACATTTTCTTCATTCAATTTATTAGTATGCCTCTTGTTACAAACAATACAATTACTATAGGTCACTTGAACCTCCATTTTTCCCTGTGTTCCTTTAATGCTTCTGGGTCATATTCACCAAAGTCTTCATCAGGAGTTAATTGAGCAATCTGCCACGCTCCAGCCGAGGCCATACACAAATCGTCATGTCTATTCGCACGCGCCTGCGCTCGACCTTTTACTATAACAAAAGATTTTAATTGACTAATTTGTTCCTTATCATAAATTTTAAACAAACCCTGTTTAATTCCCAAAGCAAGGTCATCCAACATCTTTCTTCTTGTTCCTTGAAGTTCACCGCCAGAAATATGACCCGTTGTTATCCAACCAAGCCCCCCAGCCTCATGTGGTGCCATAGAAGTAAAATCAACCATTCTAAACATATTTGAATAATTTAATTGTTGAAGAACAAAGATAGTTGCCTGACCAGTATTACGCTCAACAGCTAATTTAGGCCAAAGATTTGTTCGCATTTGAACATACTTACCGATATTAAAAAGTTCATACCCAAATTGAGATGATTCCATTATTTCATTAAAAACAATAGGATAATCATTATGTTTTTTAGAAAAAGCAACTGCCGCACAATAGTCCTGAGAGTCAGCAGGGTCAGCAAATATTACAAGCTGTTCATTAACATCAAGTTTTCTATATACTCTAGTTGCATATCTTATATCGTCTTTATATTCTGCCATAGTTATAAAAAATGTCCGTCAGGCATTATAGTACCAAACTCTAACGGAACAGGTGCTTTATTCAACATTTCATTTAATTTTTCTACATCAAAATATGGAGACCCAGAAGTTATAAAAGCCTCCTCCGCAGTCGCAGGATATTCCTGTTTCCATAGAGTGTCGCTTGGAAATTCTTTTCTCTTTTCCTCTACCCATGCGGGAGTATAAAACTCTTGCCAGCCAAAAAATCTTGGTTTATAAGAACTCTCTTTGTTCTCAGCCCTTACCCACTCTGAATGATAGAAATTTCCCTCTCCATTGGCCGTAGATTCAATAAAAATCATACCCTTACCTTGAGGAACTTGCTGTGCGGTAGCCACAATAATCTCTTTTGCTGTTATTAACTCTGTATCCTGGTAGAAGGCCGCCTCGGAAAAGTGGATGTTTCTTGCTGAACCTCCTCGACCTCCAACTTTACTTCCAGCCGTACCAATATAAAACATAGAATGATTAGTAGCGTTCTCAATCATTCCCTTATTGTCTGACTTAAAAAATTGTCGCATTACCTCCTGGTCATACTTAACTCCTTGAGACTTAGCAATTTTTTTCAAATAACTTTCAATATAAAAACGAACCTTTTTAAACAAAAGTTCAGTAGAATCTTTTCGGTGAGAAATACAAATTGAAATAGAATAAGGTCGAGTCAAGAAATCCACGGCAAAGAGAGCAAGGATAAAAGAAGAAAAACCCTGTTGTCTTGCTTTTAAAATTATTTCCCTAACACCCTCCTGTTTAGGACAGGCAGGGTTTTCTCCACCAAACATATTTTCATAATATCTCTTTTGAACAGGATTAAGGACAAAAGGAACAGGAGTTTGTTCCTCACGGTCAAGAATCATAAAATTATCTTCAATAAAACGACGATAATCTACTTTTTTAATCTGTGCCATCTGTTTCTTCCCCTTCTAATTTTTCTTCTCCTTCTAAAACATCTATATCTTGAACATACCCCTTAAGTACATCTTTCTGTGCATTCAAGATATTAACTGAAACACTAGGTTCTTTTTTGGTCATAAAATCTTCATATCCACCCAGCTTCATTAGTCTATCCCACCATTCTGGACTTTTTGACTTTTCCATCTTAGTACCAGCTGTCCTAATCATCTTGCCATAGGTATAACCCTCTTTCTCCATGTAAACCCTAGCAAGACCACCAGCTTTTTTAAGATATTCACTCCCTATGGCCTTAGCAACGGAACGACTCTTACAATTAAATACTTTTAAAGCAGCTTCAGTAGCATTCCCATCATTTTTTAGCCACTCTTCAATAAATAAATCAATTTTTTTAACCTTTTTCAAAGCATCATTCTTTTTTTTAAGAACAAGTCTCTTTTCTTCTTGTTCTTTGAATACAGCACGAGGGAGATTCTTTCCATACAATGGCTTATCTTTTGTTGGGTTCATTTTAAGGGAACCATGTTTGGATTTTGTTGCTGCGTTTTCCATTCTGAAATTATAAAAGTTTTACCCAGCCTTTCGATAAACTGAGGACCAATCTTGTCAGACTTGTTTACAAGTGATTCTAGTAAATCTTCATCACTTCCTAAAAGTTCTTCTCTTTTAGTTTCTCCACATATACATTCCCACAAAAGGGTCGTAACACCAAAAATTGCTTTCTCTAATACTTTTTCAGGAATAGACATATTTCCACTGGCAATATTTATATTGGCTGCTGGAGCATATGTTTTTCCAACAACCTTCCAGAGGTGTTGATGTGCAGGTATTCTTTCCATTGGTTTTGCCTTAGTCTTTGTTACCTTTGGGTTTGAGACCTCTTTTTTTCTATTAAACAGTTCTTTTATTTTTGTTTGTATTGTCATGGTTATCAAAATCCAACCCACCAAAATAACGTTCCATTACTTCTCTTATTGCATACCTAACAAACTCAGAACGACTGTATTTGAATTTTTTACAATGAGTATCAACCACACCCAGAAGGTCTTCGGAAAGTGACACTATTATCTTTGACATATATATACTTTATATCCTGTCAATATACATTTGTCAAATTATATCCGCCTTGCGACATAAATAAATATTACCAAGACAAGTGGTAATACAATCCATGTTTGTTCGTAAACCACAATAAGGGCAATCAAAACACCGAGAATAGGTAAAAAGAACCAACTCTTTACAACAAAGAGGTCAGCCCAGTCTTCTAATTTTTTATCATCTTCATTTAACATTTTTATCCTTATTTAAAAATCCTTTCATGTAAAGATAATCTAAAGTAGCTTCAATCATTACTTTTAAAAGTTTTTCTTTTGCATTGTCAGCAACGGCACCCTTAACAACCCACTTAAAAATGTCTTTAATCAACTTTTCTTTATTTATAATTTTCTTCATATAATCCACCCCCTCTTTATTTAATCACAATATAATCAGTTCCAGAAATATCTTCTTCACTTAAAATCCATTGGTGAAAATTTCCATCAGGTTTATGAAGTTTTAATACACCGCCTTCAAGGGCTCCGTAAAAGGCCTCGTCTTTCCATTCTAATTTGTGAATTTTTTTATGAAGAATAATTTGTTTTAATGCATCTAGAAAAGACAACAACTCTTCCCCCTCGACAACATCTTCTTTTATGGGGGTAGGACTTAAACCACTTTCATTTTCATTTTTATTATTCATTTTTAATCATTATACTATTATTTTGCTCCAAAATGTTGAACAATCATATCCTTACAGTAGCCTATTCCCATTTCTCTAAATTCTGGGGCAAGAATATTCTCTTTGTGTTTAGAACTATTCATCCAGCCTTCCATGCAACCCGTATCATCGCCAATCCTACACAAGTTTTCTCCAGCATATCTATAATAATATCCAGCACTTTCAATAAAATACCAAGGAGTAGTTCCATCAGGTGAAATATGGTCCCAATAATCCTTAGCAACCATGTCTTCACACTTGGTTTGTGCTGAATTAGTTAATTGTAAGCTGGTTGTTAATTTATTTAGTCCAACCTTTTCTCTTTCTATGTTAACCATTTGAATTATTGTTGGTGGTGGAGGAGGAAGAATGGTTGCATAGGCAACAGAAGCATGTCCATTTCCAAATAAATGTAAGAATAATAGTAGTTCAGCTAGCTGTTTCATTTTAATTTCTTCTTTAACAACTTCAATTTTCTTATTCTTTTTTTAAGTGGTAATAATTTATTGTATCTCATTTTCTGTGTTTTACTTTATTGATTAAATATTTAGCCACAATGGGATTCTTTCTCAAATTTTTAATTAATTCAGAATATCTATCATTCTTATCTTTTAACCTTCTATGTGTTTCCTGATACTTAAATAGTCTGTCTGCTATTTCGTTTTTTAAATTTGATAATTGTAAATAGGACATTGTATAACTAATACCCATAATATATACACTAAATAGATTAACTTCTTTATTATATTTTATTCTAAATTGTTTTTTCATTTTGTTTGAGAATGTAACTGTCTTTTAACTCTATTCAAACCTTCTAAATAACATTCACATTTTTGTTTCCCATCATTAAATCTACATTGATGTTCTTTTTTGTGTCTACCAATTATCAAATCTATTTTAATTATTATTTCTTCAATTACCTCTTGTCTGGTTTGTGAGATGGTTTTTGAAATGATGGGTTCCATAGTAGACCAAATTTCTTTTTTAATAAACTCATTATCCAATCCGTTAAACGAGACAAACTTTTCTTCAAACTCCTTTTTTATTTCTTTTACCTCTTTATTTGATTGTTTCATTTTAGATGTTTTTTAACGATTCTCTACGCCTTTTA
>CAYIGE010000052.1:0-6946 GCA_964362835.1 Candidatus Woesearchaeota archaeon | reverse complement strand
TCTTTGTTTTCTGTGCCTAATTTATATATTCGTATACATACAAATTATCTTGAGGCCTTGAGAAATGGAATTACTTTCAGTTCTGATAGTGGATTTACAGATGTTATTGTAGACAAGAGATAGTTATTTTTTTTCTGTAACTTCAATTATTACAGGTGCTGATGTTTTTGGAGCAGGAGCATTTCTTGCTGTGTAATCTGCGTTGCTTATTTCTGTTAATATATAGAATCCTTCATTATTTCTGTATCCTCTTCTTCGCACATTTTCGGTTCCCTTTAATTCTGCTGGTGCATGAATTGTTCTTGTGCCTTCAACAGTAGATCCCAATATATCTTTACCCATTGAAAATATATAAACGTCCATAGAATTCCTTTTAGCATCTGTACCATATACTATATTGAATTCTCTTCTTCCTTTTACTGTTGTTTCTATGGTTCCTATTCCATTTTCAACGTCTAATTTTCCTACGGGGTCGTAACTTGGTGTCCAAAGTTCTGTGACTGGCTTTTTACCTGTTGGATAGCTTACGGTGTCTTTAGTATCTATTTCATCAAGAGCAAATACTCCATAAATAGTATTCTCTAATCTTGCAACATGACCATTTCTGTCTATATCTCTTACAAAAGTTGACTCTCTTGTAAATGTAAATGGTAATTCTCTTTTTTTTGCTGATGCGTTATATCCTACAACATAAGGTGTAGGTTTTTTTCCAAGAGCGATTATTGGAATCTTAAAATTCTCATCTTCTGTTTTTCTTGAAGAATGTCCACCAATTACTCCAGGTAATGAATATCCATTTGATTGATAAGCAGGTATTGGTGATCTTTCAGGTAAAGTTGGTTTAGCTGGCTCTTTAATTGGGGGAACTGGAATTGCAGGAGCTGAGAACATAACTGTAGATGGTTGAGCTGGAGCTGGTTCATCGTTTGATGCACATGCTGATGCAAAAAGTAATGCTCCACTTAACATTGAAACTAATGTTTTTCTCATGGAACATTTACAGAAATTATGTTTTTAAAGATGGTGGGTAATTTGTTACTTTACTTAGTGATGACTTATCGGCTTAATATGTTTCTTTTTTATGATTGGCTTCATTAATGTTTTTGTCTTGGTGATGATTGGGGCTTCTATTGTATGATTGGAATGCATTATTTTATTTTTCAGGGTAAAAGAAAAGGTTTATTTTGATACTGCTTTTGCCTTCGATGCCTTTGATTCTGCTTCTTTGAGCTTGAGCTTGTCTTCTATTCCCAATTTGTCTATTAGCTCTTTGTAACGGTTTCTTATTGTGACTTCTGTTATGCCTGCGACATCTGCAACTTCTCTTTGAGTTTTCTTTTCATCATTCATCAGAGCTGATACATATAGGGCAGCTGCTGCAATTCCTGCTGGACCTCTTCCTGAAGTGAGCTCAGAGATATCTGCTTTCTTTAGGATTTTTATTGCTTCATTCTGTGAACGAGGTGATAAGTGCAGAATTGAAGAGAAACGAGAGATGTAATCTTTTGGTGATGAAGGCTTGACTTTGATTCCTAATTTTCTTATAATGAAACGGTATGTTCTTCCTATTTCTTTTCTTGCTACGTCTGAAGCGTTTGCGATTTCATCTAAGGTTCTTGGGATGTTATAGGAACGGCAGGCAGCGTAAATACACGCAGCAATTACTGATTCCATTGAACGCCCTCTTACAAGTCCTCTTTGCAGGACGAACTGATAAACTCTTGAGGCTTCGTCTCTAACTACTGAAGGAAGAGTGAGGAATGAAGATACTCTTCGGAGTTCTGCCATTGCAAGCCTTAGATTTCTTTCAATTGAAGTTGAAACTCTTTCCTGCCATTTCTTTAAACGTAGGAATTTTCTGGTTTGGCCAGCTTCTAATTTGTAAATATCAGAAATCTCTCCGACGTTAGTTGTTAATCCCTGGTCGAATTTCTGCCTTGAGATAGGCGCGCCGCCTCGGCCTTTCTTTTCAGATTTGTCAAACTGGCCTCCAACATCCTGGCCTGTATCAACCATTTTGTCTTCTACAATAAGGCCGCAATCGCCGCAGATAATCTCACCTTTCTGATCATCGTGTGTGAGACTTATGCTGTTACACTCTGGGCATCTTTTGACAAAATTCATGTAGTAGAAAGCTTTTTAAAGTAACTGTCGCGTGTGAGTATTTAAAGCTTTCTACTGTTTAGGCTTTGCACAAATTGGCTTTTCTGCACAATTTCGTCGGAGTTTGCACAAAAACGAAAGTATAACAAACAACAACCAAAACAATTATATACTATACCCCCTACCGTACAGTATGGGTATATTTATGCAATATATCTTACCTGCTGTTCCATATCTTTTTCTCGTTTGAGAAGTTTTTTGGACGCGAGTATCACAAATAATATTCATTCAACTACATGTAGGATGAAAAGGAGCACCCCGGCGCGGAGTCGAACCGCGATCTGATGTTTACAAGACGATCGCTCTATCCATTAAGCTACCGGGGCGTCTCCTCCTTTTCAATATCTAAGTAATTCGAAGCAGAGCTATAATTCTACTTTCAAGATTATCATCACTCTTTGATAACCTTCCTTAAAACACATTTTAGCCAAAGATGTTTTTTAGTATGATTTGTGATTGGCAGCCTGCCGTGAATGTCGATTTTATCGACGGTGAGTATGATATGGCGATTAGAGTTTTAACTCCACCTTTGGCAATTTAGAAGCGAACTACTAAACCGCCACATCTTTTTCTATGTTTGGTATTGATTTAGAGATATTTAAAGTTTTATGCTATTCAAAACTAAAGAATTTTAAAGATAAAAAACTATTTTAAATTATGAAAAGATCAGAAAAGAATCAATTATCTTTGGGATTGGGATCGATTATAACTTTTATTGGTGGAGCATTACTAATACGTAATTCTGGTCAAAATGAAGAATGGTTAATACCTGCAATAATAATAATTAGTGGACTAATTCTTGCTTTTATAGGCGCTAAGAGAAAATGGTAAGGGGTAAATATTTAGATATTTTAAATTTGAATTATCAAGATAATTTGACTAATTTAGGGATTGTAATGACTGTAGGCGTATCTCTTATTGTTGCAGCAATCTTTTATGAAATAACTGTATTTCCTAATCAAGAAAATAAAGAAGCAATAACTTGGATAGTAGTTTGTGCAGTCATGGTCATTCTTCTAGCAATGATTTATTATTCGCTTAACAGGAAGAAAAGTGATATAAGGAGCGAAATAGTTAGAGAATTAGGATATAGTACCGAAAAAGAAGACCCTAAAATTATTTCAAATCATGAGTATAATGAATCATCAGGAGTGATTATACTTAGTGACCATAAAAACCATGAGTGAACAAGATTTTAATATAGAAGAAGGATCTGTAACGTTTTGGATAGAGTCTAATAAATTAAATTATTCTGATGGCAAATCTACTATTTTACTAAATAATTCTAATAAAGATGGGTCTATTTTTATAGTAAAAGATAAGGATAATAGCCTAAAATTTTTTCATGTTTATTATGGTTTTGGAAGAACAAATGTAGAAATAGATGTAAGCCGATTAAATTCAAATGAAAAACACTTTATAGGTGCTACATGGAATATTAAAGAAAAAAAGATAGTTTTGTATTTAGATGATAAAAACAGTGCAGAATCACTTATTAAATATTAGAATATTATATCTTAACAACATACCAACAGCTACAAAAAACATTTACTCCAGTACTATCTAAATCTACTGGAAAGTTACCATATTCATTTGTGGTTATTGCTCTGATGGAGCATACTCTGCGAGGTATAACTTCGTAAGTTATAGGAGCAGTATATGTATCAACCGAATAGTTCCTTTTATCGAATTCATTATTGCATTCAAAATCCTCTCCAATCGCATTGGTACTTGCTCTAAAATTATACTTACTAAAAACGAACTCTTTTTTTTCTATCTTATGAGTGTTCCAAAACTGACCTATCTCGACAGTATTAAGTAAGTTTCCTCCTTCTAATGGACTTAAAATATTTCCTATATTCCCCTGATTAATAATAAGATAGTTAGGTGGAACTCTGTATTGATAAAGAAATATTAGGAAACCCATTATAATTCCGAAGATTATAATTCCTATGGCTCCAAGGACAATCCATAAGACTCTCATGTACAGGTGAGTGAAAACTGGTTTAAATATCTGTCGTTTACGTGTACTGTATGAGAGCGAGATATGTAAATGTCAGCATTCCTGAAGACTTAGCAAAACAAATTAATGATTATATCAAGAAAAGCAAAAAAGGTTATAGGAGCAGAGCAGAGGTAGTCTTAGAAGCTGTAAGAAGATTAATTTATGAAGTTCATTAAAAGAATTTTCTTTTACTGACTGCACTTCTATTGATTTTACACATGAGTCTATTACCTCGTTCTTTACAATCAACTATTTTTTCTTTTCTGAAATTCTCTATTCTTGTTCGGGCTGTAGCTGGGTGAATGCCTATAGCTCTAGCAACTTTGGTGGGTGTTGCGGGCATTTTAGCTCCAGCTAGAACTCGTAATATATCTCTATCGATAGGATCAAATCGCTTTTGTTTCATGTTGTTTTTTAAATTTAATTGAATATTGTTTTTTATTGCTCAAGGGTATTTTGAATACGAAAAAATCTCCCTTTTCAATGTCTAAAGTATAAGCTACCTCTGCAGGTATTTGAACAACGAGTTGCCTTCCCGTATGTTGTATTTTCACTTCTCTATTTATTTCAGTAGGTTCAATAATTTTGGGCATCAGTAGTTTATCAATCTCATTTCTCTTCATATATATGGCTAGTATTGAGATTATATAAAACTATCTAAGTGTAATATTACTATTATATAAAAGTAAGCTTTAAATAGTCATTAAAAAGTAATATTACTATATTACAATATTAACAATGGAAGAAGGACATCAAACAAACCTGCATGACTTTGATAAAAAGTTAGTTCAACCATTTAGCTGGGCTGATTACAATAAGTCTCAGACATCTGAGAAGAGGCTATTTATCAAACTATTAAATGAATTAACTAATACTCTAACACCTAAGCAAAAACAGAAGATATTCTGTATGGTTATGAAGATTTATATTAACATTTCTTCCAGAAGGCTAATCTCTGATTTAGCTATTGCAAAACAAGCTAATTTGATAATGAATGTTCCTCATTTTAACACAGTCTTGAATTATTTCAATGATCTCAAATTAAGACCTATTTTAAAACACTTGATTGAACTATCTGCTTTACCTTTAGCTCAATTAGAAAGAAGGTTTGCTGTTGATTCTACAGGCATTTCAACCCATCAATATGAAGTTTGGAACTCTGTGAGGAGTAAATATCATGAACACAAGAAATATAAGAAGGTTCATTGTTTTTACGGTGTACTAAGCAATGTAGTTGTGAGTTGTAGAGTTACTGATGGAACGGCTGCTGACTCTCCTAGATTCAAGGAATTACTTGAGAATGCAGCTCGTAATTGGACTTTAGAAGAAGTAACTGCTGATTTGGCTTATAGCTCAAGGGATAACTTACAAGCTGTTTCTCAATTAGGAGCTATTCCCTACATTCCTTTCAAAATTAATGCTACTCCTAGAGCTCATGGTAAGAGTATTTGGAATACGATGTATATCTACTTCAAGAACCACTCTGAAGAGTTTCTAAAACACTATCACCAAAGGTCTAATGCTGAAACGGGGTTTTATATGATTAAGACTAAATTTGGAGAGTTTGTTAGATGTAAGAATGATATTGCCCAAGAGAATGAGATTTATGCTAAGGTTTTAGCCCATAATATTTGTTGTTTAATACAAGAAATGTTTCTTTCAAAGGTGGAAGTTAATTTTTTGGAAGCAAACAAAGCTTTCGTTGCACAATAGTATAATTAGAATTTGTGCAAGGCTTACTGTTTATCGAGAATTATTTGTTTTTTAGGCGTATACTGTAGGTTCGTTGCTACCTAAACGATAATTAACTTTTGCAGGGTTTACTGTGGCAACTTCTGCTTCTATTGAAGAAACTGCTTCTGCATATCTTCCTCTGCCTCTTAATATTGCCAAATCTTCCCTAAGCTGGGCACTGGAATGGCTATTTAGTGTTTCAAAACACTCTGCTTCCAATGTTAAGAGTCTTCCACTTTTTCTTTTCTCTTCTGGTCTAATTAAGACATCAACCATTTTAGCAACTAACGCTATTCTTTGGTCAGAATCTAAACGAGAAATATCTTCTTTGTAGTCTTCTACTAGTCTACCGATTTGTCTCAAGTCTTGAGATATTTCTTTTCCTAAAACAGTACCTAATGTATTTCTTCCAGAACCTATTTTAATCTCTATTTGGTCTAAGATGGATTCGATATATTCGTGTTTTTCCATTTTATATGTGGCATAATCTAACAGTGTTTAAAAAGATTTCTATAAAAAATAATTTAATAGAATGATTATTATTCTACTAGAATCGCATTAACAACGCCTTCTCTAGATGGGCGGTTTGTAATTCTTGCCTTGCCTTTTGAAGTCTGTATCACTGCACCCTTAAGTAAACGGTTTTCTCTTGCTAAGAATGTGTTTTGAGGAGTCTCTAGAACATTTTTTATCTCAACTTTTTCTGTTTTTTTGCCTGTTGTAAGATTTGCCACGTTTGCTTTTAGAAGAATTATCTTTTGATGCCCGCCTCTAGTTCTAATTGATTTTCTCTTTGTTTCACCAAGGGAAGTCTCGTTTTCCTGCGTATCATGCTCGTCCCAGCGCTTCTTTCTGTTTGCGTGGTATTTTCCGCCTGATGTTTTTCGACCGTGATTCATATCGAGATTTGCGTTTGAGCGTTTATAAAGTTTTCTTATGATTGATTTGAGATTTATTATTTATTTTATTTGATTTTTGTTCTTGGGCTACATAATCTTTAAACAAAGAAAAATTCTAAATTTTTCCGACTTAAACTTTCCAAAA
>CAYIGE010000051.1:0-6949 GCA_964362835.1 Candidatus Woesearchaeota archaeon | reverse complement strand
CAATGTGCCACCCCATGTCAAAAACTTTGTTTTTGAGCACCATCAAGAATTAGAAATTCTTGAGGCAATAAAGTGTGGAGTTTGACTGGCACTTGTTTTTTGGATGCTCTAAGTGTCACCCCACACTAAAGTGTGTGGTTTTCAATAGACACTTAGACATAATGATTTTAATAGGAATATTAAGTTGATTCTATTTTTATTGAAATTGGAAGATTGCTTAAGATATCTTTCAGATTTGAAGCTCTTTTCTTGAAATTGAAAATACCTATTCCATATAACTTATCATTATCTTCGTATTTGAATAGAACTATATCTTTTGATAGGTGTTCCCCATAATCTGGTCGAGGCTCGCCTACAAAAATTTCTAAATAGTCCGCTTCTTCATCATAGTGCATTTCCATTTTTCCAGTCATGTTATTGCATATTCTTTACAAAATAAGCTGTTATTATGAAGCCATGTCCGTTTAAATATTTAACGACTACTTGCAGATATTTTGATTCATTTTTTCTATTTTTATAGTATCTATAATAATCATATAATTCGCCTATCTCGTGGGAAACAATTTTTATAGGACTCTTTAGAGTTTCTTTTATCTCTTCAATATAATTTTCCATACCCTTATGACAAATAACATGCTTAAATTGCTTTTTTGTTAGTCTAATCTTTTTCCCAGTTTTATCTATGATTTCAAATAGGTTCTCCATATATTAGTGTTTGATTTTTATTGCAATAATTAAAGCTACAATTAGGGTTATGTCTAACAAGATGCAGAATAAACAATATGTTTTTAGGATAAAATGCTGAATTGCGAATAGATATCCAGCTCCATACAAAACGGAGAAAGTTAATATTCCTAGAGTCCATTCTCTATTATCTTCTTTTTTTATCCATAGGACTTTTTTATTATGGTTTTTGTTTAAAACATAAATTAAGAGGAGCGTTAAAAAACCTAGGAATGCGTTTGATGTGAGGATATCAAAGAATAGGTTTATGTCCGAGATATTTAATAATGGAAGGTTTAGATTAAAGTCTATTGTTAAAAGGTAGAAAATGCCGTCAAGATTTGCATATGGGCTTTTATTGACTATCCCACAGTCAAAGTGCTTTCCAAATGTGCAGAATTTAACTGCTGATGAAGATAGGTGTTCATAAAGTAAGAATAGAGATATTAGCATTCCGATTATTAGAATTATTGATAGTATTTTCCTTGAATTTTGTTCTTGCATATCTTTATCTGTTTTGATGGAGTTTTATAGTTTTACTTTATGTCAAAGTGTTTGAATTGAGCCATAATACTTTGAGCACCTCAAGAATTCTGACAATTAAATTCTTGATGGCCATCAAAAATATTATTTTTGAGGCAAGAAGTTTGTTTACGACAAACTTCTGTGCAGAAAATTCTCTCCAAAAGGAATTTTCTTGCATCCAAAAAACCAAACTCAAGGTTTTTTGATAGAAAGACTTAAATATCTAGGGATAGCTATAGATATCATGGTAGAAACTGGACAAATAAATCTTAAACTTTCAAGGGAATTATTGGAAGTTGCTTATAGGTATGTAAAAAATTTTGGTTATAGAAATATTCAAGAGTTAGTTGCCGAAAGCGTGAGGGAAAAGGTTTTTGAAAAAAACGATTATGACGAAAGTTTTTCTGATAAGGAGATAGATTTAGTTGACTCTTTAATAGAGTTATCTCTTAAAAAAGGAGATTTAGTCTCTGAAGAAGAGCTCAAAAAAGCTTTAAAGGTATGAATTATCAAATTAAATCTTTGAATCTTTTTCTCGAGCAGATAAAAGATTTAGATAATAAAACTAAGAGAATAATTAATGATAAGATAGAGTTAATTAAACAAAATCCTTATAGGTATAAGAGGATTCATTCAAGACAGTATTCAAAAGTTTTTAGGATTAGATTTTCTATTCAGAAGAGAGAAATTAGATTGATATATGTAGTAATAGAGCCTAACATTATTCTGGTTTGTTTGTTAAATAGAAAAAATGACTACAAAGATTTAGAAAAACATTTGAATAAAATTAGAGAAGAACTTGATTTGTAGATTATTTTATTAACCCTTTGTATCTCTACTTTGTATGGTGATTGATATTCTTACGATAATTATTATTTGCATTGCTTTATTTATTGGATATCTTATTGGTCATAATCTTGGAACTTTTAGGCGTGAGAAATTATGGCAAGAGCAACTTCCTGCTCATAGAGAAGATGCAATTGCTCGTTCACGCGCTGTTCTTGCGGGTAACTTCTCTGAACAACTTGCTCCTTACTTGCCTGATTTTCCTTTCAAACCGACTGAATGTAAGTTTATAGGAAGACCAGTTGATTTTATTGTTTTTCATGGACTAGATGAGAAACAAGTTACTGGAGTCAGCTTTGTAGAGGTTAAGAGTGGTAAATCTAATTTATCTGCAACTGAAAAGTCTGTTAAGAACGCGATTGAAAATAAGAATGTACAATGGGTAGATTATAGGGTGCCTGGGGATATTAGGTAATTGTTGAGTTAAGGTCTTATACAGATTAATGTTCCTGTAACTCTGCAGTCATCTTTTTCTTCTTCTGATGTCGCACTACATATTCCTAATCGACATCCCTCAAATTTTGGATTATCTTTTAAATCTCTTTCTAGTCTCTCACATTTTGACATAATAGATTCATAGGCTTCGTTATAGGTTTTTCCTATGCTCACTAATTCAACCACTTTGGCACGCTTACCCTCTCTCATAGTTATATATTCTACTACTCTTCCTTCTTTTCTCAATTCTTCTAAAGATCTCTTAAATGAGTAAGTCATGACACTTTTAATTTTTAGAGGTATTTAAACATTATTTTATTATTTTTTATGTGCAAATTCTTCACAGAAAAGGCAATTCTTTTCTATTGCGCATGGTTTAAAACCTGTTTTTCTGGCTTGTAATATTTTGTTTGCTGTTTCTACTATTTCTTTTTTTACCTCATTTAAATCAAAGTAAGTTTTTTGACTATGAATTTCCTTTGCTATTCCCTTTTCATTTATTGAAAACTCTAATGGGTGTTCTTTTTGAAGCATTTCAAGTATGAGAGTCTTTGGATTTCCAATTTTTGATGAAGCTAACGCGTATATTCCTAATTGCCAGTTTCTGTATTTTGGTTTTACATCATACTTTCCTGTCTTGTAATCTACTATAGTTAAATTGCCTTCATCATCAATATCTATTCTGTCGGCAAATCCATTAAACTTTATGCCTTCTATTATTGTCTGGAGGTGTTTTTCTGTTAGGGAGTTTTCATTGTATTTTTTCTTGTTTCTTTCAAAGAATATTCTTATCATAGGTAATGCTTCGTTTATATTGAGACCTTCGTATTCTTGAATCTGGATTGATTTTGCATAATCTTCAATTTCCTTTAATGTTTTGAGATTTTCTTTTACAGCTTTTTCCAATACTTCATGTATGAACGTGCCTATAGTTATTGCCTCCCAAGATTGAGGGGTAGGGTCAGGCATGTTGTAGATGTATTTCATTTCATAACGTTTTTCACACTCGTCAAAAATCTGTAATGCAGAAGGGGAGAATGTCAGGGGTTTGTCTTCTGTTAGTTCTTTTGCAGTAACTACTTTTATTTCGGGAGCTTTGTATGATTCTGAATCGTCTTTTATGAGTTCAATATTGTCATTTTGTGTGTAATCTATTTCGTTCAAGAATTGACTTGGCTCGTATTTTCTCTGTCCATATTCTTTTGCATATGTGAGGTATAATCTGTTTCTTGCTCTTGTGAATCCTACATAACATAAGCGTCGCTCTTCCATTATTTGGCTTTCGGGAGTTTCAATTGAATCGCTTAATGTATCTTTTTTTTCAGGTCTTTCAATAGGGAATTTTTTTTGGACCATTGAAGATATTATTACAACATCATATTCAAGCCCCTTTGTTGCATGGTTAGTCATTATTCTGATTCCTTCTTTAACTAATGAAGGAGCTTCTATGTTTATGTTTAAAGAGTCAATTGTATTAAGATGATAAATAAGTCCGCTTAAGTCTCCTGCCTCACTTTCTGGGAGTTCTTTTACAAAGGAGTGGAATTTTTCAAGTGACGGTAGCGAAGAACTATCTTGGAAACCTAATAATTCATATGTCTTTTTTAGTATTTCGTGTGACGGAGATTTTGATTTTTCAACTATTGAGTTGATTATTCTCTTTATAGATTGTAGCTTTATTTTGCTATTTTCTGTTAGACTAAAGTTTTCATTATTTAGGAAGTCAAGGCATACACATTCTTTACCTTTCCATGATTGAATTTCTTTTGTGATATTAAAGTTATCTTTTCGGTCATTTATTGTATAATTGATTATTTCCCATAATGAAGATTCTCCGCCTTTTGATTTAGATATTATTTTTTCTGCAACAGTTAAATATGCTCTTGCTAACTTTACACTTTGTTCTTTTAATAGAGAATCTTTGCTAACGCTTGTATATGGAATATCCTCATATTCAAGTTGCTTCTTTAACATAGATGACTGTTGATGTGTTCTGAATATAACACAAATTTTGCTTATGGGGGTATTTTTTAACATTTCTTCTTTTATTATCTCTATGATTTTTCTTACTTCTTCTTTTCCGTTTTTTAGTTCGTAAACTTTTATTGCTTCTCCGGAGATATTGTGTGCGTTTTTTACTTTGAAACAATCTTCTTTGTTTTTGTAGTTCTTTTCTATTAATTCATGCGCAATGTTTAATATTTTATTTGTTGATCTGTAAGATTTATCCAGTTTGAATATGTTTTCATTTTTAACAGACATTATATCTTTGAAATAGTTGAAGTTATTTTCGTATGCCCCTCTAAATCTGTATATTGACTGATTAAGATCTCCTACAACAGTGATGTTCCTTTTTTTTGCTATCTTGTCTAGTAAAAGACATTGTATCTTGTTTGTATCTTGAAATTCATCAACAATCACATAATTGAATTCGTTTGCTATTTCGGGGTGTTTTGATAACAGTTCTAGGGCTTTATTATGAAGGTCTGAATAATCAAGGCCGTTATTTGCAATTTTTATCTTTTCATAAGATTTCCAGGTCTGAATAAATTTAGCGTTTTTAATTTCTTCTTCTATCTTGTCTCTATTTTCTTTTATTTTCTCTATTTCTTCTTTAGATATTTTATTTATGTGATTAGTATTTATTTTAAATTTCAATTCCTCAAATTCATGGGTTAGTTTTGATATTTCTTCTGGGTTTTTTGAGAATTTTTGAAAGCTTTCTAAGTTTTTTCCTAAGTCTTTTGAGTGGAAAATTTCCTCGGTATATTTATTGCATAAAATTGGAACTATCTTGAAATATTTGTGTAACAATATTTTTCCATCGTCTGGAGTTATTATTTTGAAATTTGTTTTTATATCTATTTTATCTCCATGTTTTCTTAAAAGTTCTGCACAAAAAGAGTGGAATGTGCTTATTATTGGGTTTCTATCCTTAAGATGAGGAATTATTCTTTCTTTCAAATTATTTGCAGCTTCATTTGAAAACGTTAAACATACTATTGAATCTAATGGATAAATATTATTTTTTATTATGTATTTTAGTTTTTCAATTATGCTGTGAGTTTTTCCAGTTCCAGCTCCTGCGAGTATCGCACAAGGGCCTTCGATGTTTGAGAGGTATTGCTCCATCAAAGGTTTTGGTTCAATATCTTTTTAAATAAGCTCGTTCTTTTGTTCATATGGTGAAGCTTTCTGCTGACAAGAGAAAAACGATTGAGCGGATGATTGATGGTAGAGATATTCATGATGTAGTAAGAGAGACTAAGGTTGCGAGTATCCCTTCTGGAGAAGATTTAGAAGTTCCTAAACAGTCTAGAAGAAATTATACACTTGATGAAATAGAAGGTATTAGAGATTTAGTATCCCGACGTTTATCTTATATTGAAATATCTCGTAGATTAAGTATTCCTTATAATGTTGTTCGTCGTTATGCTCAACAGACTATTCATCAAAAGAAAGAAGTAGATGAAGAATCAGAGGATAGACCAACATCTCTTCAGAGGTTTGCAAGCGATACCTTTGCTCAAGAGGGCATTGGTGAAAGACGTTCTGAAAGACAAGGGCATATATCATTCGTTGCGAATGAATCTCAAGTAAGGGAATTAGAAAGTAAACATAAAGAGCTTAAACGACTTTTAGGACATTGGAAAAGGGGAGAATATCAAGAGATTATTACTCGTGCTAATGTTCGAGTTGTTAGACCTAATGAAAAATTGTATGTTGCTAGAATGGCAGTTCTTAGAGTCGCTACCGCTCTTAATCACACAATTGAAATTTATATTCGTAACTTTGGAGATTCTTATGCCCCATTAGCAACTTATTTGAATGATGCTGGGAAAGTTTTGGAAACTTTAGCAGATAACTTCCAAGATATAGAACCTGAAAAAGATTAGCAAGGCGGTTTTCTAGGAATTATTTGATTTCTCCGTGACCTATGAGTCTCCAGTGATTGTTTATGTTTCTTGCTATTCCTAGTTTATTGTCCTTAAATGGAACTACTGGTATTTTAAGTGAAATTTCAGCTTCTTGAGATGTTAATTTTGAAATCATTCCTACAGTTACAGAAGTATTTATTGAGAGCATGATTGTTTCGCTTGGTTTTAATGGAGGGATTTGTATTCCGCCTAAAAATTCTTTGAACAAGTGGTATCTTATCGTTATTTTATTAGTTATTTCAGGAAGTTTTCCGTTTAACGAAACTACGCATCCTGATAGGGTGTCTGTTTTTCCTAAAGCCATGTCTAATTCTGTTTCTATTGAAGCATTTCCTCCAGGAGTGATTTCATTTACTTTGCTTGAACCTTTGAATAATGAAGCTATTTTTGTTTTGATTGTTTTATATTTTAATTGATTTGCTTCTTTTGTCATTATTCCTGGTTTTATTTCTATTGTGTCTCCTACTTTTAATATTCCTTTT
>CAYIGE010000050.1:0-7247 GCA_964362835.1 Candidatus Woesearchaeota archaeon | reverse complement strand
CCTACAGTTCCATCTTGGGTTTCAGAAATGCTTCCATTGAGATTTGATTTGGCTAATGACATACAAAAATTTAGAAGATACTTAGAAGATCAATTTGTTAATAAAAACAAAAAAGAAGATATAATCAAATTCATCAACGAATATTTATACCTAGATGAAAACGCAGCTAACGCAATTTATGAATACTTTAGGGAACAATATCTCTATACAGAAATACCACATGAAAAAAAATTGATTATTGAGTATTATCAGGATGAAAATAAGAAATATGTTATATTTCATTCTTTATACGGAAGGAGGGTGAATGATGTTTTATCTAGAGCTGCAGCTTATGCCATTGCCAAAATACAAAAAAGAGATGTGGAAATTGGGATTAATGATAATGGATTTTATTTAGCATCCAAGAATAACATCCAAGCTCAAAGAGCATTTAGCGTGCTGAACCCAGAAAACTTAGATGAAGTTATGAAAAAAGCCATAGAAAAAACAGAGGTTCTAAAAAGGAGATTTAGGCATTGTGCAACTAGAGCCTTAATGATTTTAAGAACATACAAGGGAAGAAGAAAGCGTGTTGGCAGGCAAACAGTATCATCTATGATACTATTAAAAGCCGTAAAAGAAATTTCCAATGATTTTCCAATTTTAGTTGAAGCTAAAAGGGAGGTTTTGGAAGACTTGATGGACATAGAAAACGCAAAGAAGATTCTTATGGATATCAAGGATGAAAAGATTGAAATTAAGCAGGGTCATACTTCCATTCCTAGCCCATTTGCCTTTAATTTAGTCTTACAGGGATCAACAGATATCATGAAAATGGAAGACAAGGTTGAATTTATTAGAAGGATGCACAAAATGGTATTAGCTAAAATATACCAGAAATAGGTCTCAACACAAAAAATTTGGCTAATTATGGTTTCCATTTGGTTTCCAGCAACTTATTATATATAAATAACACCACCCAACTACCATGAAAAACATATTGGTAATTTTGTCTTTGGTGATGCTAATGCCCTTGGTTTTAGCCCAGGATACTGATGTAGTTGTAGATCCACTCAACAATGCTATTAACAGCACCATAATCTTGTTTATCACAGAACCGACTAATTTGGCAGTAATAAATGATATGAGCATTATTCTTTCAGCACAAATGAATGAACTAGGAAATATGTCCTATGGACTGGATAGTCAGCAGTTTATCCTTGCTTGCTCAAATTGTCAGAATTTCACTACACAAATAGATGATATATCAGAGGGACAACACACAATAAACGTGTTAGCTGAAGTAGAAAATGAATCAGTCATAGAATCAGTGAACTTCACTATTACAAATATGCCTAATAATGATAATTTAGAGGTGATGATTACACAACCACAGAATCAACAGGAATTTAACGTAGAAGATATTACATTGTCTGCAGAGATGAATAAACTTGGGACAATGTCTTACGCACTGGACAGCAATAATTTTTTAGAGGCATGCATAGACTGCTCAGACTTTTCCATAGTAATATCAGATATCAGTGATGGAACTCATCAGGTATCAGTTATGGGAGAAACTAGCAATGAAATCGCAGAAGCTTCTGTATTTTTTGTTGTCAATGTAACATCCACACCGGTCAATGAAACACCTCCAGCCGGCAATGGGACAAACCAGTCCGGTGGTGATGCTCCTAGGTTTTCACTGGGATTTAATAAGCTACCAAAACAATTCGTAACAGGGGAAATATCTGAGTATGGATTAACAGAAATAATCAACAATAACAAATTAAATCCCGGTGTTATCAACAGATTAGCCAAAACAGGAAAATTATCTCAAGAGAATATAGATGCCATAGTGAATACTCAGTTCTTGCCGCCAGGGATATTAAACAAGCTTCTGGGTCTAATAGGTTTTGCTAGGAACACAAATCTTGAGGAGTTTATCAAAAATACAAATCTTACAGACTCGCAATTCTCAACTCTCATAGAAAACAATGAAATTCCAGACGGCACAGCAAATACCATAATAAACCAATATGAGTTAGAGGAAAAAACAATTGACTCTTTAATTAGTAAGGAAGGAGAAAAAATATTAACAAGTTTAGTTAAAAAACAAACTTTATCTGACAATAACATACAAAAAATCCTGGAAACCACTAATTCAGAAAAGTTAATCGAAGCATTGATTGAACACCAGGTTCTAGAAGAAGAAAATATTAATAAGATAGTCGATTATGCCGTATCTCAAGATTCTTTAATAAATAATCAAAAACTAACAAAAGAGCAGGAAACTAAGCTAAATATTAACAGTGATAAACCAAAATTAATTATATCTCCTGTAGTTATAGGAAGCCAGAGCAATAAGCAGGATACTAGGGATAAAAGCACAAGTAAAGAAGATAGGAATAAATATGATAAATCACCAATCACAACCAATACTGAAAGCTCAGAAAACAAAGTAAATAAAAAAGAAACCCAATCCAATAAGGATACTGGTCAGACTGCTACTGACAGTTCAAAGAAATCTGGTTCTGATGATGGAGGAAGTAATAACAAAAAGTCTGACTCAAGCGGAAAAACTACTTCTGGTGATTCAAAGAAATCAGGTTCCAGTGATAACAAAGGCAATTCAGAAAAAAGCTCTTCTGGTGATTCAAAGAAATCAGGTTCCAGTGATAACAAAGGCAATTCAGAAAAAAGCTCTAAATCTGACAAACCGGATAATCCAGGAAAAGGGGGAAAATAAAAAATCAAGCGAGAATAAACACTCCTTATAAAGCTTATGAAAGGAACTTCTATAATTTTCCTCTTTATTTAACCTTCACAGGCTATTTAAGAATCCAACTGTACCGCCAAGTTACTACCCAAAAAATGGGGAAAAGAACAAAACAAGTGAATATAATGATTAGGAAGACGAATACAGTGAGATAATAGAAAGTTTTTTAATCATTTCACTGTGCTAAAGCGACATGAAAACAAAAATATTAATAATCTTTTTATTACTACTACTACCTCTAGTAAAAGCACAAGAATTTAGTGATTATAAGTTAGAAATCTCATTAAAACCATCAGGTATAGTGCATGAGAAAATACAGGCTAATTTTGTATTAGATCATCAGTCAGACAGCATAATCTTTTCTAAAGTTAATGAGATTAGGAATATAAAGGTTTATGAAAATGGTAAAAGTCTCAATTTTGCAGATACAGAAGAGGGCATACTAATCTATAAAAATTTCCTGCCCGGCAAGCTAAACCAGATTACCATAGAATTTGATACAAATGATTTAGTTAAAAAATCAGGGAAAGATTTCATTTTTTCTCTTGACTTGTCCATCCCTAAAGAAGTAAAGAATTTAGACCTCAATTTAGATTTACCGGAAGGTTTTGTTCTGTCGGATATTGAAAGCAGTGTCTCTCCTAAGGCTTCAGAAGTAAGCACAGATGGAAAGGTTATCTCAGTTGATTGGTATTTTAAAGACATTAAAGAACAATCTTTTATTGTAATATACAAAAGGGGATTCGAAAGTAAATCAGAACCATTCTTTTTAGTCTATGGTCTTATAATGTTTATAATTCTTCTTTCAATTTCCATATTTATAATCTTCATTTATAAAAAAAATAACAGGAAGTTCGTCATGAGCACTCTAAGCTCGGATGAAAGGGAGATTGTTAAATTTATCAGAGAAGATAAGGGCGTTACTCAAAAGAAAATTTCACAATTAGCAGGATTCTCAAAATCTAAGATGTCTAAACTAGTTAGGAGACTTGAGGAGAAAGAAATAATAAAGAAAACACCATGGTTTGAGACGAATAAATTTAATTTATCTAGAAGATTGAGATAATCCATATAAAATGAAAATTCTTCCCGATATAGAGCTAGTTGATCTCGCACTAAAGTATAAGAATGCCATAATAATAGGAGATTTGCACTTAGGTTATGAAGAGTCACTTCTAAAACAAGGTTACTTAGCCCCATTTTTACAACTAAAAAAAATCATGGGAAGATTAGGGAAGATTATACAAAAAGCCAAGCCAGAAAAAATAATTATTAATGGTGATATAAAGGAAGAGTTCGGTTCAATAACTAGACAGGAATGGGGTGAAACATTAAAATTAATTGATTCCTTAGGTAATAAAGCAGAATTAATCTTAATAAAAGGCAACCACGATACGATACTTGAGCCCATAGCAAGAAAAAGAAACATAAAAGTAAAAGAAAGATTTGATATTGATGATATTACTATAGTTCATGGTGATAAACTGGTAAAAAACCCAAACAGGACTATAATAATCAGTCATGAACACCCAGCAATCTCTTTTAAAGAGCGACCAGATGAAAAATATAAATGTTTTTTATTAGGCAAATATAAATCAAAAAATCTTATAGTTCTGCCTTCATTCAATCCACTACTGCCTGGTTCAGATATAACTACTGGGGGATTTTTATCGCCTTATTTAAAAAACATAAAAAATTTTGAAGTGTTTGTTGTGCAAGATAAGGTTTATAAATTTGGAAAACTAAAGAACTTATTATGATAGTTAATTTTGTAGGTTTAAAAGGATTAGATGAAGAAGAAATTTCTATACTCCATAGGATTTCTAAAACTGAAAAAAAGAAGATTGCAAGAGATCTTGAAAATTCTAAGATAATACTGGTTATAAAAAAAGAGGATAGGGATGGGAAAAGAGCAAGATATATTCTAGAAGCAAAAATTGACAATCCAAATACGGTATATAAGGCTCAAGCAGAGGAATGGGATTTAGCAAAAGCAACTCATAAAATCTTTAATAAACTGGAACAAGAGATAAGGCACAAATTACAAGACTAATCCTTCCTCCACAAAACAACCAATCCAAGAATTAAAACTATGATTATTAGTACAGCCATAATTACTCCTCCCGATTCAACATTCACGGGTTCAATGTTTTCTTCAGTTCCAAGTTCAGTGACAACATCTCGAAATCCGTCAGTGTCACTTGCTTCTATAATTTCCTCCTCTAAAACAAGCCCATCTTCATTTTGCTTAAAACACGCGCTATTATCACAGTCTATGCATTCGCACCCATCATCGCATTTATAGATCAAGTCTGCGCCTATTTGGTTGCTTTTTACTGAGAATAAATCAATGCCAACATCATTAACCACTTTATATCTATTTTTCCCTACAACGCTTTTAACGCCATTAACACAGAATATTGCAACATCATCTGTTACATCCGCTCTGATCAAAGTAACATTCTTATTGTCTATCAAATAACTGGAGCCAATAGATAAGTTTGCTCTATCATCATCACCAACTGTGATAATACTTCCTATAAATAATATTAATAATGACCATTTTTTCATACATTTTACAGTGGTATTGCTCATTTATAATAATTTCTACGCAATCTTTTTAAACAAAAAAACTCCTTTTAAAATAATGAAACAGGTAATCCTTTGCAGAGCTGATCTGAAAATGCCAAAAGGCAAAATGGCAAGTCAATGCAGTCACTCAGCTGTTGAAGCAACCCTGAAATCTTCTCCATCTAAAATTAAGGAATGGAGAAAAAACGGCATGAAGAAGGTTATACTAAAAGTTAATTCTGAATCAGAACTTCTTTTATACCAAAAAAAAGCAAGATCCCTCAACCTAGTTTCAGCATTGATAACCGATGCAGGCAGAACTTTTTTTAAAGAATCTACAAGAACATGTCTTGCAATAGGTCCGGATTCTGAAAGAAAAATTGATCAGATTACAGGCAAGCTAAAGATATATTAAACTTACAATGTTTGTACACACACTAAATCCATTAATCCAAATTGGCCCTATAACATTAAGATATTATGGAATTCTTTTCTTTGTAGGATTTGTCATTGCTTTTTTAGTGACTAGAAAGATAGCTGAAGAAAATGGCTTTGGTAAAGATAACATAGATGCTTTTTTCCTTATAGCAGTAATCTCTACTTTGATAGGAATTAGATTATTCCATGTGTTTGTTTATTCTTGGGATTACTTTAAACTTCGCCCATTGGAAATTTTATTTTTTTGGAAAGGGGGATTATCCTCACATGGAGCAATAATTGGGCTATTCATTGGAGCTTATATATTCACGCATGTGAAAAAATTATCTTTTTATAAATTATTAGATGCAATGGCGATTGGAGTACTTATAGGCCCGGCAATTACAGTTCGTTTAGGCAATTTTATCAATGGCGAGCTGGTTGGTTCAATAACCTCTCTTCCTTGGGGTGTTAAATTTCCGAAATTTGACTGGTTTAGGCATCCAGTGCAATTATATCAGGCAATGTATAACTTTTCAATATTCCTTATCTTAATGAAATTTAGAAAATATAAATTCCAGGATGGATTCATTTTTTATTTAGGTGTAACCCTATGGACTATCTCTAGATTCTTAGTTGAATTTTTGAGGGATCCAGCATCTTCCAAGCATTTTTATTTTTTGACAACAGCCCAATTTGCAAGTTTATTAATTTTTATCCCGGCAGTAATAATGCTTTTTTGGAATTTTAAGAAAAAACTCAACATATCTATAATATAATCACCATAAGGTAGTTAAAATAATAAGTCTTACGAACCATAGAATTTCTATTTCTGTCGTGGAACTATGATCCCCTATATGAATGCAGAGGTACATGGTAAAGATTTGGCTTTGATAGCCAAAATACAGCAACTACTTTCACAATAATAAGTTTTATAAACAAATTATTTCACCAAAGTTTCGTGGGCGACCATAGCTACGGTGTAACACCTGTTCTCATCTCGAACACAGAAGTTAAGACCGTATACGTTCCATGCTGTACTGCGTTTTCACGTGGGAAACTTGGTTAGTTGCCCCATTATATCCTAACATGATCTTTCTCGCTTTAATTATGAATCTGGATAATGAGGATCAGTTCCCCCACTTATTTCAGCTTCATCAGAAATGCCATCACTATCACTATCTGTGATATCTACCCAATTATTCCCTAGAAATCTAGCTATCCCATAAGAATTATAAACAAAAACAGAAGTTTTTATAACATTCCTATTCACACCTAAAACATTTCTAGTTGAAGTCCACAATCCTTGAGCATTTGGCAAGTCTTCTGTTAAATATTCTTGCACAGTATTTTTATCAAGCCAGAATCCCCAATAGTGGTGGTCAGGAACCCAATAGTTCCTGGAAGTTGCAAAGTCTTTATTAAAATCTAAACAACCCATATAATCAGTTCTTCCTAAATCATTCCTGCATACATCATCTATCATATACCAGTATACTCCGCC
>CAYIGE010000049.1:0-7384 GCA_964362835.1 Candidatus Woesearchaeota archaeon | reverse complement strand
TAAATTATTTTTATTAGGGGTTGTTGCTTTAACCGTTCTTTTAGGAGTGTTTGCTTTTGCACAAGTTCTTACGGGTAATGGGATTGTAGTAAATGCAATTAATTGTACTGAAACGGATGGAGGGCTTAATTACCTGACATCTGGGTCTATGACTGGTTCATTTTGGTGGAATGCTGGTAATTCTTCGAGTAATCAGACACAGAGCTGGTCAGGAACCCTTACTGATGCATGTGTAGGTAACGCAACTTTAGTTGAGGGAGTATGTGGTTCATCTATCTCTTCAAGTTATAGCAACCTCGCTGGAGTATTCTATGTTGACTGCTCTATTCGTGCTGGTAATTCAACGAACTATACTGGACTTTGCGGACAAGGTCGTTGTTACTAAACAAATTTTGTTTTTATTTTATTATGTCAAAGTGTTTGAAAACCACGCTCTTTAGAGCGTAGAACACTTTGAGCATCCAAAAAACAAGTGCCTGTTAAACCTCGCACTTTAGTGCGAGGTGGCACATTGTTTTTTTGATTCTTGAATTTTAGATATCTTGGAGAAAGCTTAAATATCTGTTAATATTCTTTCTTTCATGAATAAGTGGTTGATGATTGTCTTGGCGATAATTGTTGTTGTTGGCTTGTTTATGTTTTTTAAAGATGATATTGGTTTAGCACCTAATAGAAATCCCTCTAATCCTAACCCTGTTGTATTGCCTGACTTAACAGCTAATATTTCTATGATTAAGGTTACAAATAATAGTGTTAATGGTTCAGTACAGTTTTCGATTAATTATACAGTCACTTATTCAAATATTGGGAACGCTACTTCTTTTAATGTTAGTTCGCTTGATGGTATGTCTATTAAATGTATTGGGGGAGGCGGTGGAGGAGGCGGACCTGTGTTTACACTCCAAGCTTTAAATCCAAATCAAGCAGTCACCTATCAACACTCTAGTACTGTAAATTGTTATGGCAGATGGGGTGCAGTTGCAGATGTAGATTATAAGAATATACTTCCCGAGTCTAATGAAAATAATAATTATATTAATATATCTCTTTCAATATAATTAGAATGCTTTTATGTCAAAGTGTGTCTAGATATAACACTTTGAGCATCCAAAAAGCTCCTGTTCAAACTAAAAGTTTTTTTGATTAATACACTTTCTTAACACCATAATACTTAAAAGTGATATTACGTCTTAATTAAGATGCGATTAAAACTTGAAGACCCGAGAATTTTGGCTCATCTTATAAGCATAATATCTGAACTGGTTACTGAAGTTAGACTTAAGGTTACTAAGGAGGGCATGAATTTGACTGCTCTTGACCCTGCTAATGTGGCAATGGTTTATTTCAATTTGCCGAGTGATTTGTTTTCAGAGTTTGTTGTTGAAAAAGATGAGACTCTCGGAATAAATTTAGAAAACTTAAATTCTATAATGCGCAGAGTGAAGATGGGAAGTTCATTAATTCTTGAGAAAGAAGAAAGCTCACTTAAAATTATTATTAATGATAAAATTAAGCGCGAGTTCTCATTGGCCTTAATTGATGTTGAAGGAGATGATAAACAAATGCCTGCATGGGAGTTTAAGAGCGTTATAAAGATGGATGCTCAATCATTTGTAGATGCAGTTGAAGATTGCGCTGTTGTTGCTGAAGCATGCACGTTTATAGCCCAACCAAACAAATTTATCATTGAGTCAAGTAATTTGCATTCTGCTAGAACTGAATTCTCTAGCGATGAAGCACAGATATTTTCAGATGCAAGCTCTGCACGATTCTCGCTTGAATACCTAACTAAGTTCATAAAGGGGGCTAAGATTGCTAATAAAGTGGAGATTAACTTTTCGGATAACCATCCAATGAGGCTGAACTTTCCTTCTGGAAAGATTATGCTTTCTTTTGTTCTAGCCCCTAGAGTTGAAAAAGACGATTGAAAGAAGAATATAAAAGCTAGTTTTTCTTGTTTTATAAGAGGTTTTGTGAAGAGGACTGAAATGAGAAATAAGGGACAAGTAACTATTTTTGTAATTGTTGGAATTATTATTGTTGTTGCGATTGCGTTTATCTTTTTTATAGATACAAATAAAATAACTTCTCGCGGACAGGACTTTGATAATCCTGAATCTTTTGTGGATAATTGTATAAGAGAACGCGCCTACGAGGTGATAAATGAGATGTTTGCGGGAGCAGGCTTTATCGGAGTAAATGATACTATTTTATATCAAGGAAATAAAATAACTTATTTATGCAAAAATATAAATAATTTTGAGCCTTGTATAAATCAGCATCCAGTTTATTTGAGCCAGATAAAAAAAGAGTTTGAAAGCGAGATTAAAGATGATGTTGAGCAGTGTTTTGCGTCTGTAAAACAAGAGTTTATAAGAAAAAATTATAAGTTTGAATCTGGTTCTATTACTGTTAAAGCTGAAATTAAACCTGCAATCGTTGAAATTTCTACTTTCAACGATGTTTCAATAAGCAAGGGCGGTTTTTCTAAGACTTTCAAGAAATTTGATACTTCTGTGCAAAGTAGCCTTTATGACATTGCATTCATTGCAAATGAAATTGTTGACCAAGAAGCAAAATGGTGTCATTTTAGTAATGATGGATTTATGATACTTTATCCTGATTATGATATTAGAGTTTATCAGCTTGATGATACAACAAAGATTTATACAATTATGGATAAGAATACTAAAGATAAATTAATGATGGCTACAAGAGGGTGTGCCATGCCTGCCGGGCTGTTCTGATGAATGTTAAATTTATTGGTTCTATTGAGATAATTCTAATTGTTATTATTTCTTTTACGTTTGCTTATATTGTTAGTATGGGTAATTCTTTGGAGAATTTATCAATAAACCCTCAAGAATCCAAGACTATTTCTAAATTTAGAGAAATTGTTCTTAATTATCTTTCTAAAGGAATGGTGTCTGCACAGCCGGCTATGCAGACGTGTTCTGTAAATCATAATGGAACGTTATGTCAGGAATATCTTGCTAGTGTTTGTGATTCCAAATGTGCTTCTTCTTGTTTTCCTGGAGTAAGGAAGGACTCTCCAGATTGTAAACTTGGAACTTGTTACGATTCTGCTCAAGGATTATGCAATGCCGGAACGCCTAAATCTTCGTGTGAATCTGCTGGAGGGCAATGGTCTTTGCAACAGCCAGTTCAATGCAATAGAGAATGCTGTTTGATTAGCCCAGATGGAAATGGTCATGCAAATCAAGCTAAATTATCTACGCAACAACAGTGCAATTATATTGGAAAGACCTCTGGAGCTAAAGTTTCATGGGTGCCTGTTGATGGTGAAGTTGAATGTTTGAAAAAGGCTACTAGTCAAAATGAAGGGGCTTGTGTTCTTGATTTAGATTTGGAATCAAATAAATACAATTGTAAATTTATAACGGAAACTGATTGTATGACTAAAGGAGGTCAATTTTATGTGAGTCAGTTGTGTACTAATCCTGAATTGAAGACAAAATGTGAAAAAACCGCAAATACGCAGTGTTTTAATGGAAAATATGGAGTTTATTTTATAGATAGTTGTGGAAATAAAGCAAATGTATATGATAATAATAAATTAAATGATAAAAATTATTGGAGTACTGTTGTTTCCATTAAAGATGGTTGTTCTCTTGGAACCAGTTCTAATTTCTTGGCAAATCAGCAGAGATGCGGTAATTGTGATTATCTTGCTGGCAGTATTTGCGGGACTCCTATTCAAGGCAAAGATAATCCTGCAATCTCAGGACAATATGTTTGCAGAGATTTGAGTTGCATCGATGAAAATGGAAAGAAAAGAAAGCAGGGTGAAAGTTGGTGTGCTTTTGATGGTGCGATAGGGATTGATGGTGCTAATGGAACTAATGAAGAGCGTAGTGTAGATGTTCCTGGGAGCAGACATTATAAGAAACTTTGTTTTGATGGGGAGATAAGATTAGAGCCATGTGCCGAATATAGAAATGGGCTTTGTGTTGAAAGCGACACTAATGTAACTGGAGTTACTAGGGCTTTTTGTAAGGTGAATACAGCTTCTGATTGTATTACCCAAAATGAAGATGCTGAAAAACTTGCTAAATGTGAAGAAAATTCTGATTGTTTTTTGAAACATGTTGAAATTCAAAAATTTAAATTTGATGTTTGTGCTCCTAAATACCCTGCTGGATTTGAGCTAAATAATGAGCCAAAAGATAAGTCTGAAGGAGATGAGGGGGAAAGTTCAGAGACTATTTGTGCTGTTGCAAGTCAAAAATGCACATATTATGAGAAGAAAGGCTTTGGAGGTAAATGGAGTTGTGAAATAAATTGTAAATGTAAAGATGCAATATTTACTGAAACGATGAATAATTTGTGCATGAGTCTTGGAGATTGTGGGGGCAAGGTGAATTTGGCAGGAGAGTATAGTAAAAATTATGTTATAAAAGGAGATAAAAGTTCTGATATCGGTCAGAGTTATATTAATGATTTGAAAAAATACGCAACGCCTGTCAAGGATCAGAGAGTAGATCTTTCAGAAGGAGATATTTCAAATGATGTACGCGGTTTAGATGAACCGTCTGGGCCGAAATCTGGTTTTGTTCATAGAGCGGTTGAACTATGGAAAGGTAATCGGTTTTGGATGAAACCGTCTGTTGCTGTAACTGCCTCACTTTTTGGAGTTGGAAAATATCGCGAACGCAAGGTAACATTTGAATGCTTGCCTTGGCAACCACCTACTGGGGGAAGTAATTGTGATAAATGTAACGACAACGGTTTAGGATGTACTAAATATAAATGCAAGAGTTTGGGAAAGGCGTGTGATCTTTTAAATAGTGAAGACCACAATCCATTGTGTGTAAGTATGTCTTCAAGCGATACTATCGCACCTGAAATTACATTTAATCCTTCTGCTTTGTCTAGCGGATTTTCTTATGAACCTTTGGCAAGTGTTTCTGGTGTGCAGATTAAAAGTTCTGCGAGCGATGGATGTTTGAAAGAGGTTTCTACTGTAAGTTTAGGAATTAAACTTAATGAACCTGGAAAGTGTAAATATTCTACTGAACGTGTAATTGATTATAAGTCTATGGAAAAATCGTTTGATGGTGAAAATCCAAATGATTATTCCTTAGAACATAATAATACTTTTGCTATGCCTCTGCTTGAAGGAGGTGCTGACCCAGCAAGAAGAGGAGAATATAATTTATACATTAGATGTCAGGATGGAAGTCCAAATAGTAATTCTAATGACCAAGATTATACTGTTAATTTCTGTGTGATGCCTGCTGATGATAAAACCCCTCCAACAATTGGGAAATTTGTTCCGGAGTCTCCCGGTGCTGTAGGAATTAATGCGGATTCATTGAATATTCAATTTTATACTAATGAACCTGCTACTTGCAAATTTAGTTTACAAGACCAAAATTATGAAGTGATGGAGAATGATGCTTTATGTGATAATGAAATAAATCAAGTTACTTTGAATAGATGGCTTTGCTTGGCACAACTTAATGTTAGTCAAATTTCAAATACTGGAAGTTATTCGTTTAGATGTGCGGATAAACCTTGGCTTGGAACTGGAGAAGAGGGAGGCTCATCATTGGATCCTGAAAGGAATGTTAATGTTGAAGGTATAAATTACTCCATTCAAAAAACAACTACCGCTCTGAAAATAAATTCTATTACTCTAAATGGGACAACTATCTATGTGGCAAGTGAACCTGTTTCTGTGACATTGGAGATTTCTACATCTGGAGGAATAGACAATGGAAAGGCATTTTGTATATATACTCTTGATAATAGATGGACTGCCGACTTTTCTCAAACGGATTCAACCACTCATAAGCAAACATGGACTTCGTTGAATGCTGGAAGCCATACTGTTGATGTGCAGTGTACTGATAGGGCAGTTGGAAATGTAGTAAATGAAAATGCTCAATTTAACATTGAGATAGATAATATCAGTCCTTTAATAACTAGAGTTTATAATTCTGGAAATAGTTTAAGAGTTGTTACGAATGAACCTTCTACTTGTGCTTACTCAATAGATTCATGTTCGTTTGATTTTGCTAAAGGAACTTTATTGAGTGGGCTTGACCATTATCATACGATGCCTTATAATAATGGGATAACTTATAGAATAAAGTGTAAAGATAGTTTTGAAAATATTGGGACTTGTTTGAGCGTTACTGGGGGGTATTAAATTATCATATGAATATCAAAAAGTCTTTGAGTTCACCTCGCACTAAAGTGCGAGGTTTGTTTGGACTTTTGGATGCTCAAAGTGTTCACACTCTAAAGAGTGTGGTTTTCAAACACTTTGACATAAAATTTGTTTGTCTGTTTGAAATAGCTTTGATTGTTATTAGTGGAATTGCTTTTGCTTATATTCTTGCCCAAACTAATTCCTTGAGTGAATCTCTTCCCGTTAATAGTCATGAATCAAAAACTATTTCTTTTTTTAGAGAAATTATTCTTAATTACCTCTCTAAAGGTTTAGTTTCTGCACAGAATATTGGAATACAGACATGTTTGGTGGATAAGAATGGCGCTTCATGTCAGGAGTATCCTGCTAGTGTTTGTAATTCTAAATGTGCCTCTGAATGTTTTCCGGGAAAAAGAAGTGAATTTTCTTCATGTAAACTTGGGACCTGTTACGATTCTGCTAACGGTCTATGCAATGCTGGAACGCCTAAATCTTCGTGTGAATCTGCTGGAGGGCAGTGGTCGGTTCAACAACCAACTCAATGTAATAGAGAATGCTGTTTGATTAGCCCAGATGGAAATGGTCATGCAAATCAAGCTAAATTATCTACGCAACAACAGTGTAATCAGTTAGGTAAAACTTCAGGGGCAGTAGTTTCATGGGTGCCGGTTTCTGGAGAGATTGAGTGTCTTGCAAAAGTTAGGAATTTAAATGAAGGTGCTTGTGTGCTTGAACTTGTTCCTGAATTAAATAAATATGATTGTAAATTTACAACTCAATCAAGCTGTTTGGCTTCTGGAGGAACTTTTTATGCTGGTAGTTTATGCACTAATCCTAGATTAAATACTCAATGTGATATTACTCAAGAGACTAAATGTTTTAGTGGAAAAGAGGGAGTTTATTTTATAGATAGTTGTGGGAATAGGGCCAATATATATGATTCTAGTAATATAAAGGATATTCCTTATTGGAGTAATGTTGTGCTTTCTACTCAGAGTTGTGTTGTTGGAACTAGTTCAAATCCTGTTTTGAATCAGCAAACATGTGGTAATTGTAATTATCTTGCTGGAAGCGTTTGTGGAAATCCTCAATCAAATGTTGATAAAAATCCGAATTATGGACAATATGTTTGTAAAAATTTAGAATGTATTGATGAAAATGGAAAGAAAAGAAAGCAGGGTGAAAGTTGGTGTGCTTTTGATGGTG
>CAYIGE010000048.1:2927-7743 GCA_964362835.1 Candidatus Woesearchaeota archaeon | reverse complement strand
GTTAAATATGATTTTTCTACTTTAACAGGTTTTGTTACAATTGCTCTTCCTACAGGGTTGGCTGTGGCCAACCTTTCAGGTGCCACTGGAACAACTCAATGGTCTTGGAGAGTTACTGCTGGTTCAAATTCGGGTGGAGAAACTCTCGCTTCAACTGCTTTGTCATTGACATCTCTCCCACAAAAATTAGACGAAACAAGGATGCGTCTTACATGGACACCTGTTTCTACTGCGTCTGGTGTATTAACTGGATACAATATTTATAGGGGGGCTCCTGGGGATGAAACATGGATTGGTGGAACAGATAATGTAACTACTCAGTTTGATGATTTTGGACAAGCTTCTACCGACCCATTTAAAACTGTTCCTCTTACTGATACCACAGGGGGGGTAAAAGCAAAGTATTCACTTAGATTTCAAGATAGACTTATTTTTGCTGGAATTCCAGGGTCTCCAACAAAAGTTATTGTGTCTGGTAGGTACCCACAACAAGAAAGGTTTGATTGGTATGCTGGTGGTGGATATATTTTTATTGAACCAGATTCAGATGAAAATATTACTGGATTGGCAACTTATTTCCAGTCTTCAACTTCTACACAAACTATTATTGTATTTAAAGAAAGTTCTGTTTGGGAACTTAAATTAGGTACTGCAACTTTTGGACAATATACAATTCTTGACCCAACATATAGACTTCTTACTCGTTCGCAGGGATGTTCTTCTCATCGGTCAATAAAACCAGTTGAAAATGATATTATGTTTGCTAACAGAAAAGGTCTTTATATACTTCGTTATGAACCACAGCTTCAAAATGTTATTAATGCTAATGAAATTTCAGCTAAAATACGTCCGTTTTTTGAAGGCTTAACTAATGCAGACCTTACCACTTGTAGTGCTGCTTATGTAGACAAAAAGTATATATTGTCTTTCCCTAATTCTAAACAAACTATTGTTTTTGATAGAGAACGTCTTTCTTTCACTGGACCATGGACAACCCCTTATGGGATAGGTCAATGGACAAACTATGTTGATTCTGATGGTATTGAAAGATGGGTCGCCATGGATTATGAAGACCAGTGGGTCACAGAATTTAGTAAGGATTTAGCTGATGACAAAGGAACAGCTATTAATACAGTTTTTAAATCTCGAAGAGAAGATTTTGGAGATTGGACCATTTTTAAGACAATTAATGAAATTTTTATGAATTTTAAAAATGTTAGTGGAACAATATCTATTAATATTTATACAGAAGACCGAGATGGAGTAACATCTATCGCAAAAACGTTTTCTATTACTTCTTCTGGTGTTTCAGGAACCTCTGGAATGGGAACAGATATTGTTGGATTAAATCAGATGGGGATAACAGCGGGGACGGCAAGCGTTTCCTCTGGAGAACTTCCTAAAAAAGCATTTCTTTATAAATCTTCTAGGATTATACAGATTGAAGTTAAAACAACAGGACTAAACTCTGATTATGAATTGCTTGGGTCGAAAATAATTGGTATTCCCCAGGGAAGAGGAAATTCCCCAAGCCTCTGGGCAATATAGCACTTTTAGAGTAATTTATTTACCCGTCCATTTGCACCATAATTTTCAGTTTGAACATGACATTTTTTACACAAAACCCTCCCGTTGTTTATGTCCCACAGTAGAATACAATTATTGGCGTCTGTTGTGTTTTTAATATTATTTTCGTTCATTAATCGTGCCAATCCTTTAATATGGTCAACAATAAGTTTGTTTGTCTCTTTTTCTCCACACTCCATGCATTGATAACCATCTCTTCTCAAAATTTCTTTTCTCCACTCATAATATCTTGCCAATGTTCTTATCCGACGATAGAGCGAAGTGAGACCTCCTCTCCATGAAGGACAATTTTTACCTATACGGTTTTTACTCATCCATAGGGAGTAACATTTCTTAGAACAAAAACCACCCCTATTGTCTTTTTCTCTACTTTTCAACACTTCTGTTTCTTTTTTACACCATAAACATTTTTTTTGACTATATTTTTTATCTTTGTTTTTTATTTTTCTCCACCTTGTGTTACATCCCAAAGAACAACAGGTTTGATGCCTATAAGTGTGATATCTAAACTTTTTTCCACAGCCAAGACACGTTCCAACAGAAAAAGTATTTTTTGAGTGGTCGACAAGGTAACATTTTTTCGAGCAAAACTTACCTTTTCCAGCCTTTATTTTGGCGGGAATAACAGTAAATACTTTTTGGCATACTAAACATTTTCTTTCAACAGAATTATAATTGGGAGCATGGGTACTTTTCCTTAATTTAGAATAACATTTACGAGAACAATATTTTGTACTGGAAAGATGGGGTGTCACTTCAAATTGTTTTTTACAAACAAGACATTCATTTTTAATTTTTCCTCCATTTCTATTTTCATGACACTTTTTAGAACAATATTTCCCTCCTCCTTTTCTAATTTCAGACAAATAAACAAAAAACTCGGTATTACAAGTTAAGCAATTCTTCAGCATATTGGTATTATACCATCAAATTTCTCACTTGTCAATAAACCAACTATTGACAAAACACCCCCAGTTTGATGTTATTAAATTAATTATGGCAGCAGCGCTCTGGAAGACTGGGTCAATAAATGCAACTACAACAACCTTAAACGGGTCTATAACTGATGTGGCTACAACAGTTGTCTTAACGAGCTCAACTGGTCTTCAAGTTCCAGGGGTTATTGTTGTAGACAGGATAGATTCAAACGATATTGCAACTCCAACAGTTCGTGAATACATTTCTTTTACGGGAATTTCAAGTAATTCTTTAACTGGTTGTACTAGAGGATTAGGGGGTTCAACAGCTCAGTCTCATAGTTCAGGTGCAAAAGTTGAAGAAGTTTGGACTATAACTCACTGGAACGATTTTCTAGATGCTTTTGATGCCGAACATGGGTCAGATGGAACACATGACACAGCAACGCTTGCTTTACTTGCAGGAGCTCAAACTTTTACAGGAGCCAAAACATTTACCACAGGACTTTTGGAAGCAGTTGATATTACAAGTGGTGCAGGTGTTAATACTCTTCCAACTTCAACAGGTACATTGGTGAGTAGAACAACTACGGACACTTTAACTAACAAAAGAATTACAAAAAGAACTGTTACTGTTACACAACATGCTACACCAACCATAAATACTGACAATACAGATGTGGCTTCTATAACAGGACTTGCACAAGCCGTTACTTCAATGACAACCAATTTATCAGGAACGCCTGTTACAAATGACGCTTTAATTATAAGTTTCACAGATGATGGTACAGGAAGAGCTATTACTTGGGGAGCTTCTTTTGAAGCTTCAGGGACAGTGGCTTTACCTACTACAACAGTGGCTAGTACAAGATTAGATGTAGGTTTTCTTTACAATTCAGTTACAAGTAAGTGGAGATGTTTAGCAACAGCATAATATGGCAACACTAATAGTTAATCCAACATCAGGGGCAAGTAATCGTCTTTATTATGGAGGTAATACAAGTTGGACGGATTCACGAGATGCAACTACGGCCGAGGGTATTCAAACAAATGGAATTGTACAGGGAACTTTTGGTGGAGGAACATCTTGGCCAATAGCAAGAGTAGGAGAAGTATTTAATACATCAGCGTTACCAGATAATGCAACAGTTACAGTGGTTACACTTCAGATTTATGTTACGGCTTTAACTAATACTAATACTTGCACCATAGACTTAGTTAGTTTTGCTCCAACAGACCCAGCATCTCTAGTTGTTGCAGATTACGCTAAAGCCAAGTGGGGCGAAACGCCTTATGCAGATATAGCTCTCGCCTCACTGAGTACAAGTGCTTATAACACTTTTACATTAAACGCTGCAGGAATTGCTGCCATTAGTAAAACTGGTAATTCAGTCTTTGGACTTAGAATTAGTAGGGATACTGATAATACAGAACCAACGGGGGGAAATGATGTTACATTTCAAACAAATAATGGAGCAAATCCTGAAATATTAACTGTTACTTATACAACACCAAGTTCAGGATTTTTCCAAATACTATGACAAAAAACTTTTATCTATTGACAATATTTGACATAGCCTGATATAAATTATATATGGACACAAACGCACAACAACCAATGAATTTAGACCAAAACCCTTTTGAAGCTATTCTTGCACAGGCGGGGCAGCAAGGACAACAGATGCCACAGCCAGCGCCACAACCAATGGCACCACAAGTAGCCCCAGATACAGATGAAGCATTACTAGGACCAGATGAATTACAACCAGGAAAAACTGGAGATAATACAAAACCTCTTTTGGGTGCAATTCAAAATCTTCACGCTTACATCGCTGCATCTGCAGACCAAGGAACAATACAATTAGTTAGAAATTTAATTAGTGCATTAACACAATTAGTTGCTCGTGACCAAAAAGCGGGTGAACAATTAGCACAACAACAAATAGAACAAATGGGACAAGGTCAAGAGCAACCAACACAACCACAGGCACCAATGATGGGGCAGTAAAAGAAGTGGTTGACAAATTGTTTTTGGTTTGATGTTATTAATTATAGAAGTTCAACAGTTGAGCAACAACGTGAACCGACCAATATTATTTTTAGGTCGGTTTTTTATTGAATAAAAAAATGGATATATTTTCAAATTTAAGTCAAAGGGGAAAAGAAGCACTTTTCGAATCTATACGTCGAAATACTGCTCTTGCTGGTGATAGAGACACTACTTTAACTACAACTGTTAATTTTGATAGTGGTGCTGTTCGTGCAACTGGTAGCGCAGGTACTCTTAATAAACAATCTGGTACTATTACTAC
>CAYIGE010000048.1:0-2917 GCA_964362835.1 Candidatus Woesearchaeota archaeon | reverse complement strand
TCAACCACAATAACTCTTACAAATTCTGTTATCTCCGCTGGTTCTGTTCTTCTTGCTTCTGTCGGAAATTATACAAATACAGCTGGAACTCCAATTATGGCTGCAGTAACTCCTGCAGATGGAACAGCAACTTTTGTTATTAAAAATGACCATGCTTCTGCTTCTTTTAATGGAAGATTAATTATTGGTTATGTAGCAATAGGTGTAACGGGAGTTTCTCTTTCTCCTTCAGCTAGTGCAAGTAAATCTGCAAGTAAAAGTGCAAGTGCTAGTGAAAGTGCCTCTGGAAGTGCCTCTGGTTCAGCTTCTGAATCTAAATCAGCAAGCCCATCAGCTTCTGAAAGTGCTTCAGGTAGTGCAAGTGGTAGTGCTTCAGGTTCTGCTAGTGCAAGTAAATCAGCAAGTCCATCAGCTTCTGGTAGCGCAAGTGGAAGTGCAAGTGAATCTAAATCAGCAAGTCCATCAGGTAGTGCATCACCTTCAGCTTCAGGTAGTGCAAGTAGTAGTGCATCAGCAAGTCCATCAGCCTCTGGTAGTGCTAGTTCAAGTGCTTCAGCAAGCCCATCAGCTTCTGAAAGTGCAAGTGGAAGTGCTTCAGCAAGCCCATCAGGAAGTCAAAGCCCATCAGCTTCTGAAAGTGCAAGTGAAAGTGCTTCAGGTAGTGCAAGCGGTAGTGCAAGCGGTAGTGCATCAGCAAGCCCATCAGGAAGTCAAAGCCCTTCAGCCTCTGGTAGTGCTAGTTTGAGCCCAAGTGCCTCTGAATCAGCCAGTTCAAGTGCATCAACAAGTCCATCAGCAAGTTTAAGCCCATCAGCTAGCGCAAGCCCATCTAATTAGTATGAAAGAAAATAAATAACATGGCACCAAAACCACAAGCAACACAAGCACCATCAGTATATGGTTTAACTAGCTATCTCCCAATGTCGTCATCGACAAACCCAATGGCTTCTAACTATGTAAATACCAGCCCAAATGCGAGTTATCCAAATATGTCTACTCAACTTAATGCTTATGGTGCTCCTTTATATCGTTCAAATGCGTGGAATACTAATGAGAGAGTTGCAAACACTAACCCACGAACAGGTGCATTAGCTCCAACACCACAACCTGGTCCAGCACCAGCACCACAACAATCAAACAATTATAGTTTTGGTGACCCTAACAATCCTGATTTGTCCAACCCAGTAAAACAAACAGATTATAACAATTGGAAAAATAGTGGTAATGGCACCCAATCTATTGAAGATTTGATTAGTGAACAATATGGTCCAGCTCTTGAAGCTCTTAGAGGAATTGAAGGTTCTTTGCTTACAGGAAAAACAGAATCCCTTGGAAATGTTGAAAGTCAATTTGGCACAGGTGGAGAAAATATTGGAAGAGAGCAAACAGAATTAGAGGCATCTTTAGCAGAACAAGGAAGAAGATTGGGAGAATCAGCCAGAGGTGCATATGCTGATGCTACTCGTGCATATAATAATCTTGTGCAACAAGGTATGTCGAGATTTGGAGCTGGTTCATCCGCTGGTGGTGCTATTCAAGAATTAGTTAATCAAGAATTTTTAAGAAGTCGTGGAAAGATGGGACAACAGGAGGTTCAAGGACAACAAGATTTAGGAATGGAACAAACTAAGTTAAATAATTATATTGCACAGAAAAAGGGTGATTTAGATACTTGGAAAAATGATGCAATTCTTAAAATTAATGAAAATTTCAGGTCTTCTATGGACGAAATTGCTTTCCGCAAAGGGGACATTGAAGCAAATAAAACTCGTGATAAAATTGCTGCTCTCCAAAGTGCTGTTAACCAAGCAAATGAAATTAAAAGTGCTAATAGACAATATCTACTTGGCTTAGCTGAATTTACGGTTGGACAAATGCAAGAACAGCAAGGTAGGGCATTTACTCCACAGGAAGTTGCAGGAGTAGTTGCTCAGTTCTTGGCTCAGGAAAATCAGATATTCAGTCAAAATACGGGTGGACAACCTTTAGCAAATAATATTAGTCCATTCCGACAAGGTAAAAAAGAGGATGAGTTAAAGGGCTTGGTAAGTGAGTAAAAAACTGATATAACTGATATGGTATGGCAATTAATAAAAAATCTGCTTTTGAAGAAACCCTTGGATTCTTGGGTGGAATAGCCAAGAGTGCAAAAAACACTCTATCTTCTGATATCTCTAATTTAAAATCCGATTATTCTTCATGGTCTAAAAACTATGAAAATGACCAACGACAAAAACAACAAAAAGTAAAAAATTTCTTAAGTGATTCTGTAAAACTTAATATTCCACGTAATGTTGTAGATTTTTCCAATAAAATTTCTTCATTGCCATATCAAAGGGCTGAAGAAAAAATACAAGATGTAGCACAAAATAAAATGCCAGTAAATTGGTCTGACCCAGTTGCAAGACAACAGGGGGTAGATAAAGTAATGTCTAATGCTCCTAAATGGGGAGGTTCTTATGTTCCAGAAGTACTTAAGAATATAGGTTCAGGTTTTGCAACAAATCCAGATTCTTGGACAGGAAGTTTAGACCCTGTAGGTCAAATGAAAGAATTTTCGCATCCTTTACAGATGACATATAATGCACCACAGATTGAAACATCACCACTACTTGAAAACATAAAACAAAATATAATAAGTGGACTTAAGCCTTCAGCAAGAGAGTTTTTGTCAAAAGTCCCCATTCAATTTGGTAAAATGGAAAGTAAGGACGAAGATGTGACAGGTGAATCTAGAAATAAAGGTACACCAGGAAGAAACATAACTATAGATGAAGACCTTCTTAAAATGGAAAAAGACCCAGGCAGAAAACCCTTTCTCGACCAACTCACAAAAGTAATTAAACATGAACTTTTACATCAAACTCCAAGACTTGTACCCATTGAAATGTTTCATCCAAAAAACAAACAAGTAGTG
>CAYIGE010000047.1:0-7831 GCA_964362835.1 Candidatus Woesearchaeota archaeon | reverse complement strand
AGATACAAATTCGACAAAAGAACAAGATTTTGTATAGGGGGTGATGGTAAATTTTAGAAATCAGTACCATCAAAAAATCGATGCACCACCACACCTTAAAAACTTCAATTCGTAAGAATTGAATGGATTAGAAAATAGCAATTTTCTAAAGGTGCGGTTTGAAAGGTGCTCGATTTTTGGATGCTCGAAGTGCTCCACGGTCTAAAGACCGTGGTTTGTGGAAGCACTTGCGACATCATAAAAAATCAAAGCAAAACAAATTCCAAACAACTAAGCAGCTGTCTTTTCAGAATAATAAGAAGAAACCATTCTATTTGCATCAGCAATTAACTTGGCGCATTCTCCATTAATATCTATATTGCCTACTTTAATAGCGTAATCTCTCGATCCCTTTACAACATCTTCTTCCGTTATCCCCGGACTCGTAACTGAGCCATTAGCATGATATAGATTATTAATTTCAGCCCTCCAAATTCCTTTCTTGTAATCTGTTAAAGTGCTCTCTAAACATTTTTTCAGATTATACCTCTTCCTGTTATCAGCTTCGCTTTTCGCTTTACGAAAGTCAGTCATAACAATAAAATATCTATTTTTGTCATCTTCATCAAATTTATCTTGTTGGGCGCCAACTTCATCAATGACTTTTTTCGCATTATCTAAAGATGTACGAGCGACAAGATGAGAAGCAATTTCACTCCTGTCCACAGCTCTTACTAGATAAGTACGAAAATCGCTGATTAAATAAGATGCTTTCTTAAACAACTGTGCAAATACCACAAAATACTTCAGAAAAACTATTTTTAAACTTATCTATGGGCTCATTCTCGTCATCGTTCTCGGAAAAGCAATCGCATCTTTTATAGTTCTCAAGCCGCAAATCCATGCAATAACTCTTTCAGTCCCCATGCCAAATCCTCCATGAGGGATGCTCCCATATCTTCTCGTGTCAAAATAAAACTCATAATTCTTCAAGTCTTAATATCAAAAAAATTAGCAGCATTATAGAAAAAGATATTCTCTAAGAATCTTTCTGAGAGTCCTAATTTTGTGGCGCATGCAATTACTCTTTTAGGAGAGTCCCAATCCAATTTATCCCAGTCTCCTCTTCTATGAACATTCCAACGGTAATCATAATTAAAACAAATCTTTTTGTGCTGAACGTGATTAAATAAGTAAGTCAAATAATCTACATTTTGAATGGCAAGACTATTTCTTTCTTGATTAAGCATTAAATCTGGACCTACCCCCACCATAAATAGATCTGAATTATTTACTACATCAATTGCCAAAGGATCTAAACATAAACCGTGAGCCAAATATGTCTTTAAACTATTTTTTACTGCCCATTTAGCCCATTCAAATGCATGATTGTTCTTGATTATCTCATCCAATCCGTCTTTTCTTTCTTTGATTCTATAATCTGTGTGAATCATAATAGGTTTATCGTTTATTCTGAGAAAATCAATGAACCAACGAGGAATATCTGTGGGAGAAGTATAAGAAGAAAGTCCTTGAATCTTAAAAGCTACTACTTCATCAAAAGGCAAATAAATAGCCACCTCTTCCTCTGTATCTAGAGTTGGGTGAAGTTTTGGACAAAAATAAAATTTTATTTTGTCTTGCTTACCGTTTAATTCTTTAAGAACCCCGTAACAAGACCTATTCATTAAAGCATACGGATTTAAGGGGTTTATTTGTTCTTCTAAGGTATTCCCAGCGCTATCGGATAAAATCCTTTTAAAAATGACTTTTTCACCATCTTTAAACCACAAACATGACTTCTCAAACGTGCCGTCTGGTAACTTTAATTCATGGGTTCCTGTAGGAATCATTATGGTCCTAACAACCCCCCTATCAAACGCATTATTAAGATAATCTCCTACAACAGAATCTGGTCCAAATAAATTTTTGCCTATATTCATTTGTGCATCAAAGATTTTAATCATCTTTTATAAACCTCAAAGAAAGAATTTTTCAATCTTTTTAATAGAGAAACAACTAAAGGAATTTCAAGCGTTCTATAATAATTATTAATTAAATCTCTCATGTTACTTCTAAGAATCTTTTGTGAGAAACAGCTCCGATTCATCATGGTCTAATCTTTTCTGATAAAGCAATATGCTAAACCCGCAATACTTTAAATTTTCATTGAAAAGATTATAAAAATATCTCGCTCTATTTTCTATAGCTCTTATCGTTATTTTACTCATCTTTTTTATATTTGGGCTTTCAAGTGTTTTTTGTATAAACTCTTCAATTTTATCAGAAACATCAATATAACAAAAGTCTTTTTCATAATAGAGAACTGTGTTAAACCCAAATTTACGGCTTGTACTTTCAAATAATCTTTTCCAATCATCTTTATAAAAAACTTCTAATCTTGCATTAATAGCTTGAGAGACTTTATCGACCAATTTAATCGGAGGCGTCTTTTTGTAATAAATGGGAACAATACATAAAGTCCCGTTTGTTTTTAATACACGTAAATACTCTCTTATAGATTTTTCTTTATCTTCAATAAAAGAAGTTACATTGCTTGCCCAGACCATATCGAAATGTTGATCAGGGAAGCCTAAATGTATTGCGTCCTGTTGTTTGAACCTCACTTTATTCTCTAATCCATTTTTCTTTGCAAGGTCTCTTGCATTCTTAATAGAACAATTATTTATGTCAATACCCACAACATTACAATTAACCAGCAACCCGATATTAACTGAGGTGAAACCTGTATTGCTACCTATTTCTAAAACTTTGCTTTTTTCTGTTAATCTGGATTGCAAAGTTGCTTCTTGAATCGTTCTAATGCCTCCAGAGCACCTATTTCTTTCATTTATTAATGAAACAAATTTAGAATAGTCTAAACTTTCTATTTCAATAGATGATTGATAGCCTGAAGTCATTTTAAGGTTTTAAAGTGTTATGGACTCTTGGAAATAATGAAGCAGAATAAATAAAAGGCATTTCTAATATTCCCTGTATGAGCCTTTCCCAACCTATCCCAAAACCAGAGGTTTCTTTATAATCTGAAAATCGTCTTGATTGAATGTAAGGCTCATAATCTTCTTTTGGCAAATTAAAAATTAATGCTTTTTCTTCAAGTTCGGACAAAGATCTAACCCTATGCCCGCTTCCAACAGTTTCCCTATATCCTGGCCAGATAATATCTGTATTGTCTGCGACTAAAGGATCAGTATTATCTTTCATAGCATGATAAAAAGGTACCTCTAATAAAGGCATCTCAGAAACCCCAACCACATTTCCAATAATCTCTGTTAACCTAATCTCTTCGTAAGGACCAAAGTTTTGTAAGGTAAACTCCTTATATCTCTCGTCTTTGGTATCTTCATACAAATAACTCAGGGCTTCTTTTAGAGTTATTATTTGTATTGGTTTTGAGAACATAACCTCTAATTCTCCAATTCTTTCATCATGGATAAAGAGTCTTAAATCGCCTAAATTATCTTTGATTAAACCAGATACTATTATTTTTAGCATATCTTTAATTACTTCAAGATTTCTTTTTTGAGATATCTTGCCTTCATATTCAACGTGGTGAAATTCTGATAAATGAGTTGCGTCAGACTCTTCTTTCCTAAAAGAATGATAATTTGCAAAAACCTGATCTATATCCTTCTGTAATAAAGCTAATTCTAAATATATCCGAGAAGACTCAGCCAAGAATACTTGATTTGGCAAATCAAACCATCTTAATGCCATAGGTGAAGTGTCTGTTGTATAATCAATAGATTCCTTTCCATAAACTGCTCCCGGAGAAGATATCATTCTTGTGGTCATAGGTAATGGCATGAAAAGTGCGCCGATAGAATTAAAGTAATTTGTAATCTGATTATTAATTGTATTATTAATTCTTGATATTGCTGGCCACGTTGGATTGTCGTGTAGTTGCTGAACCCTATTCTCAACATCAGATACTGACAATTTTACCTCAGATATATCTTTAATTGGAGGGAAAATTTTATTCCCCCTATATTTAATTACTCTATCCCTACTTGTAACATAGGGGCCTAACATTTTATTAGGGGTAATACCTCTTCATTGTTCGGGGAAATGGAATAGTATCTCTAATATGCTCTAATTTACAAATCCACCTCAATAATCTCTCAACACCAAATCCAAATCCAGAGTGTGGAACGCTTCCGTATCTTCTTAAATCCAAATACCATGAATAATCTTGAGGATTAAAACCGTCTGCTTTAATCCTATCGACTATTGTTTCAAGGTTTTCTTCTCTCTGCCCGCCAGTACTTATCTCGCCAAATCCTCTTGGTGCGATCATATCTGCAGATAGAACCATATTCTCATTCTTAGGATCTATCTTCGTATAAAAAGGCTTTATGGCTTTTGGACACCCATATATAAAAATAGGTTTATCGCTGCTCATCGTAAGCAATCTTTCTTCGTCGGTACCTAAGTCATCTCCAAATTTAATCTCTTTTCCTTTTTGTTGCAAAAATTTAATAACCTCATCATAAGGTATCCTATCAAAAGGAGCAGTTACTTTTTTAAGATCTTCGGGGTCCCTTCCAAGTGCTTCAAGTTCTTTATATCTCCTTTCAGCAACATTATTAACCATATAAGATATTAAATCCTCTTCAACTTCCAAAATATCATCAAAATTAGTCCATGCTTTCTCGCCTTCTAAATGCCAGTACTCCGCTAAATGTCTCGGAGTTTTAGATTTTTCAGCTCTAAAAGAGGGAGTTAGAGACCAAACGTTTTCTAAGGTATAAATCATCGATTCTAAGTATAGCTGAGCAGATTGAGATAAAAAAGCCTTATCCTCAAAATAATTTACTTCAAACAATGTTGAGCCGCCTTCGCATGCACTTTTATTTAATATCGGAGGGCTTACTTCATACCATTTAGAATTATCAAACCACTCTCGGGCACATTTTAAGAGCTCCTGTCTTACCTTGTAAATATTTTGCATTTTTCTAGAACGATTCCATAAGTGTCTAACATCATTTAAAAACTCTGTTGAAAAGTCTTTTCTAATAGGGTAATCTTCTGCCATTCCAACTATTTTCATAGAGTTACCCTGCAATTCACGCCCTCCCGGAGATCTATCATCAACTTTTACTTTTCCAAATAATTCAACTGAAGATTCAATAGTTACATTATCATACCCTTCATTTCTTGGAAGTATGCATTGTATAAGACCAGTGGAATCTCTTAGCGTAAGAAAAATGTTGTCTTTTTGCTTCCTAAGCCTATGAACCCACCCCCTAATATTTACCTCTCCTTTGTCTGGTTCCACTTCAAAACAATAAGAGATAGGCTTATATTCCATATTAACTCCAGAGGAGTAATTGTTTATAAACCTTATGCTTCTTGAGGTTTACTTCATAAAAGCAAAGCAACCTTCTAGAATCATCAGCGCAGTTATTTGAACAAATCCTCTTATATTTATTAAGGATAAATTCTATCTGGTGTTCTTGGAAAGGGTATTGCTTCGCGAATATTATCTAATTGGCATATCCACTGAATTAACCTATCTACCCCTAACCCAAATCCTGAATGCGGAACACTCCCATATCTTCTTGAGTCTAAGTACCAATCAGACATTCCTAAATCTATTTTTGATTTTTTTAATCTTTTAATTATTTTATTTAAGTCTGATTCTCTCTCCGAACCATCAATAATCTCCCCTATACCACTAGCAAGTATATTAAAGTTTTTTCCAGTACCTGGTTTTGCTAAGTCCTCTCCATGATAAAATTTTAGTATTTCTAAAGGATAATTAGTTACAATTAAAAAATTAGTCTTATAATAATCGACTAATTCTTTTTCTTCTTTTGCTCCAAGATCTTGCCCGTATTCAATTTGATGTCCATTCTCTATTAGTTTATCAACGGCTTCTTTGTAGGTCACTTTTAAAAAATACTTTTCTTTATTTTTTAGTTTAGTAATATCCACCCCTAAAAATTCTAATTCTTGGAGGTTCTCTTTAATAACCTCCTCTATTACATAGAACAAACATTCTTTAGCAAGATTCATTAATTCCAATACATTAATCCATGCAGATTCTACTTCACAATGCCAAAACTCTGTTAGATGCCTTGAAGTTCTTGATTTTTCAGCTCTAAAAGAAGGGGCTATAGCATAAGCTCTTTCAACAGCAGCTATAATGTTTTCTGCATAAAATTGCCAAGATTGGGTTAGGTAAGCTTTTTTACCAAAATAAGACACCTCAAATGTCGTAGAACCGCCCTCACTAGTGGACCCAACAAAAGAAGGTGCCTCTACCTCGATAAACCTATTTTCTCTAAAAAATTTGTGCAAAGCAAATAAAACTGTCGATCTTATCTTAAGAGTTGCTAACATCTTTCTGCTCCTAAGCCATAGATGTCTTCTATCCCCAAGCAGTTCCTCATTCAAATCTTTATTTATTGGAAAACTGTCGCTCAATCCCACAATCTGAATTTTATCAGCAGATATTTCATATCCTGCCGGCGCCCGTTTATCCTCTTTAATCTCTCCCCAAACCATCAAACTCGCCTCAATCTGCAATTTGTCAATATCCTCCCACTGCTTCTCAAACTTTGCCTTATCAAATACGCATTGAATTATGTCCGAAGAATCTCGTAAAACAATAAACTTCATCTGGTTGCTTCCCCTCTCGCGATAAACCCATCCGCGAATAGCTACTTCTCCGCTGCCTTTCTTTATTGCTTCTGCAATTGATAAAAACTTCTCGCTCATGGTGTCAACCTATCCCTATCTCTCGGAAACATAGTAGCTTCCTTAACATTATCAAGTCCGCAAATTATTTGCGTAAGTCTCTCAAGCCCAATGCTCCATCCAGAGTGCGGCGGGGCTCCATATCTAAAGCTATTAATATAAGACTCAAAATTTTTTGGATTTAATCCCTTCACCTTGATTCTTTCAATTAATAAATTTGGCAAATGAATTCTTTGCCCTCCAGATGAAATTTCAATTCCTCCATAAAGAGCATCAAATCCTTCACTATTTTTAGCATCTTTCTTTCCGTCTTTAGGCATTATATAAAAAGGTTTTATTGAAGAAGGCCAAGAGTAAGTAAAAACAATATCTCCAGGATACTGTGCACAAAGCTTCCTCTCCTCTTCAGGCGTGAAGTCTTCTCCTAACTTTCCTCCTACTTTCTTTATTGCCTCCTCATAATTAAAATAAACTCCCTTAGGAATTTTCAAATTCAAAATACCCAGCAATTTTAATTCATCTTTGCAGTTTTCCAAAACTTTTATAACAATAAATTTAACAACCTCTTCAAGTTCTTTCATTGCATCCATCTGATTCATGTAAGCACATTCAATATCCATTTGTCTTATTTCATTGATGTGCCTTGGAGTATTGTGTTTTTCAGCTCTCCATATCGGCGTTATCATAAAAGTTTTCTCCATACTGCACGCAACCATTTGTTTGTAAAGCTGTGGAGACTGCGCCAAGTACGCTTTTTTCTCAAAATATTGCACTGAAAATAAGTCGGTTCCACCTTCAGAAGCAGAACTTATTATGCAAGGAGGCTGCATCTCGATAAACTCTTTTTTATAAAAAAACTCTCTAAAAGAATTCTCAATAACGTTTTGTATTTTAAAAATCGCCTGTATTTTTGGTTTATGAAAATCCAAAAATCTGTAATCGAGCCTATTAGATAATTCAGTTGTAACAGCCTTCTCATTAACCTGTATCGGCAAATTCTCTGCCTTGTTTATCATCTCCAAACCCAAAACTTCAACTTCAACATCATTCATGACAAACTCCGCCTTTACATTTGCCTTTTTGACTTTTCCTTTTATCTCAACAACACTTTCTAAACTTAAATTGTCTA
>CAYIGE010000046.1:0-7866 GCA_964362835.1 Candidatus Woesearchaeota archaeon | reverse complement strand
GCAAACGGCACTGGAGAAGTTATAAAAATATTCCACTCTGCAGCTCATTCTGCTCCATTAGTAAAAGTAAAAGTTGGAAAGAGCATTTTCTTCAACCCTGCATTTAATGGAGTAATAAATGGTCAGAGTGTTACATTAGGAGGAGAAGAATGTATGAATGGAAATGTTATTTCTCTGAAAAACATTCCTGTTTCAACAAATATTTTCAATATTGAATTAAATCCTGGAGATGGTGGAAAAATGATTCGCACATCTGGAAGCAGTGCTCAATTGTATAAGAAATATGATGATGGAAAAATAGGAATATTGATGCCTGACAGACACGAGCTTAAGCTCGATGGAGATTGTCGTGCAACTATCGGAGTTATCGCTGGAGACGGTAGAAAGCAGAAACCTATGATGAAAGCTGGAGTTCACCATTATAAAGCTAAGGCTAGAAACAAATTATGGCCTAGAACTTCTGCTGTTGGAACTAACGCTGTAGATCACCCATTCGGATCTGGCCGTGGTAAGAGAATTAAATCTAAGACTATGAAGAGAAATGCTCCTCCTGGTAGACGTGTCGGTCACATAAGTCCTAGCCGTACAGGAAGGAAGAAGAGATAATGGCAGAAGTAATGAGAATGCGTGAAAGAAGATTCTGTGGAATGACTATTGACGAATTGAAAGCTCTTTCATTTAAAGAGGTAGCTGATTTGCTTCCAGCAAGAAGTAGAAGAACATTAGTACGACACCCCGAAGTTGCTGAAAAATTCCTTAAATCTGCTGAAGAAAAAGTTTCTCGAAAAAAGAAAATAAGAACCCACTTACGCGACATGATTATTTTACCTAGAATGGTTGGAATGAACATTCAAATATATACGGGTAAAACTTTTGAGCAGGTTCAAATTGAAATAGAAATGATTGGACACAGATTAGGAGAATTTGCATTAACTAGACAAAAAGTAAATCACTCTGCTGCTGGAATTGGAGCAACTCGTGGATCAAAGGCGGCTAAGAAGTAAAATGGAAAACAATAAAGAAAAAACAGAAAAGAAAGAAACGCATTCAGCTAGTCATGAGCATAAGCATGATGACAAGCATGAGCATTCAGATAAAGCTCATGAGCACGTAACTCATGTACGTGATAAAGACCAGAAGCATGAACATGCTAAAGATGCTGTTCATGAAAAGAAAACTGAAGTAAAGGAAGTTAAAGTAACAAAACCTAAAGTTAAAAAAGATGTTGCAGTTGTATGGGGTCCTAGTGTTCATATGTCTAAGAGACATGGAATGTATATTTGTTCATTTATTAAGGGTAAGAGTATAGATAATGCTATGGAAGATTTAGAAAAAGTTATACTTATCAAGAAAGCAGTTCCATTTAAGGGAGAAATTCCTCACAGAAAAGGAAAGGGAATGATGTCTGGCCGTTATCCTGTAGCTGCATCAAAACTGTTTCTTACAATGCTTAAAAATTTGAAAGGTAACGTTTTGTTTAATGGAATGGATTTAGACAAAACGAGAATATCTTCTGCTTATACTAACTGGGCATCAAGGCCACAGAGAAGAGGCGGACAGAAAGGAAAGAGAGCTTCTGTTATGATTGAAGCTAAGGAGTTAAGCAAATAAAATGGAAGAAAAAAAATTCGTAAAATTTAAACAAGATGAACTTGGAATTAAAGAGTACATAAAAAACTCTCTTGGAAAAGGTCGTATTAGTGATGTTTCTATTGAATATACTCCAATTGGAGAGAAAATAATTATTGCAACAAACAGACCAGGACTTGTAATTGGTAGAAAAGGAGAAAAAATAGATGAATTGACATATGTTCTAAGAAAGAGATTTAATTTAGATAACCCTCACATAGATATTAAGGAGATTACTAACGAAGCTCTTGATGCACAGCTTGTTGCTGATTCTATTGCGATTCAAATTGAGAGAAAGGGTTCACTTAAATTCAAGATTATTGCATATAAGACTCTTGAAAGCATAATGAGGTCTGGAGCTTTGGGTGCTGAACTTGTTCTTTCTGGAAAGTTACCAAGTGAAAGAGCAAAGACTTGGAGATTTACAAAAGGATATTTGAAGAAGACAGGAGATCCTTCTAAAGTTGTAAATAAGGCCATAGCTCAAGCTAAGACCCCTATGGGAGTTGTAGGGATTAAAGTAAGTATATTGCCTCCTGAAGCTCATATTCATGATTTAATTAAAGTGAATGATTTTATGTTAAATAATATACGCCAAAATAGCATTGTGCATGAAGAAGTAGTTGTAAAGAAAAAGTCAAAAAAGAAAGGAGAAAGTAAATAATGAGTATACTAAAATTCAAAGATATTTCTACAATGGATTCTAAATCGCGTTCTGAAAAAATGAAAGATTTAAGAATGGAACTTATCAGAGCGAAAGTAGGTACACAGAAGGCGACTGCAAAGACCAAAGAGATTAAAAGGGCTATTGCTCGCTTAAACACATTCAACAAAGCTGACGGTAAAGTCAAGCAGGTTGGAAAGAAACAATAAATATGGAAATAGATCCAAGAACAGGGCTACCAGTTACGGCGATTGCCTGGGAAGATTTAGCTAAAGGAGAACAGAAGATAAAGATAGCGACTGAAAAACGTCGTTATGGCAAGGTTACGACCCTTGTCTCTGGCTTTGACAAGAGCATTGATTTGAAAGCGACCGCAAGATCCTTGAAAGAAGGACTTGCATGCGGAGGAACAATTCGTGATCAAACAATAGAATTACAAGGAGACCATAAGAAACATGTGAGACTGATTTTAGTTAAAATCGGATTCTCGGATGAATCAATTGAAGAATAAAATGACTGAGAAAAAAACAAAACACGAAGAGAAAACACTTTATGTAGTAGGAACTAGAGGAAGAACTTTTGAAGGAACGGTTGTTAAGAAATTTGACCGCAGAGCTGTAGTAGAATTTGATAGAACTGTGAAGATTGCTAAGTATGAAAGATTCATGAGAAAGACTACAAGAATTCATTCTAGAATACCTGACAATATGCACATTAATATTGGAGATTATGTTAAAGTTAGAGAATGCAGACCCTTGAGCAAGATGATTCATTCTATTGTTATTGAAGTCATGAGACACGCACCTGTTGTGGAGGTTAAGGCAAAATGAAAGCTTTAGCTGCACGACCAACAAGAGGTCTTAATATAGGAAGCGTTTGTTTTGCGAGCGATAATAGCGGAGCTAGACTTGTTAGAATCGTCGGTGTTAAGAAAGGAAAATCTGGAAAAGGAACTCAACAGTATGCTAAAATTGCAGATTTTGTTAAAGTATCTGTTAAAGCAGGAAAACCAGATATGAAAGGACAAGTTTTTGATGCTATTATAATTCGTCAGAGAAAATCTTACAAAAGAAATACAGGAGAGAGAGTCATGTTTGAAGATAACGCTGTTTGTTTGTTAAAAGATGAAAAAGGAAACCCAAAAGGAACTCAAATTAAAGGTCCTATTTCTAAAGAAGTTTTTGAAAGGTGGAAAGCAGTGGCTAAAATTGCTCAATTTGTATTATGAAAACATTATTTTCTACGTCATGGAAGGCAAGCAGACAGCCAAGAAAACAACGCAAATACCGTCATGAAGCTCCATTACACACAAGGCATAAGTTTTTAAGTGCTAATTTGTCGAAAGAATTACGCAAAAAACACGGTATGCGTAGCTTACCTGTAAGAACTGGCGACGAAGTAATCATTATGCGCGGAGCATTCACTGACAAAAAAGGAAAAGTCCTTAAAGTGAATGTTAAAACGAGCAAAGTTACTGTTGAGGGTATTACTAGAAAGAAAGCTGACGGCACAAAACTAAATGTGCATTTAGACCCGAGTAAGGTTCAGATAGTCGCGTTGAAGCTCGATGACTTGCGACGCATTACGAAGAGTAATAACGGCGAGTCGAAGAAATCGGAGGAAAAAACCAATGCACCAAACAAGAAATGAAGTTATAAGAGCGTTACCTCTTCCAAGGAAGGGGACTAAATACGTAGCTTACGCTTTACGTCACAATTCTACTAGTGTTTCAATTGTAGTTGCAATTAGAGATATGTTAAAACTTGCAAGTACGAGTAAAGAAGTAAAGGGAATGATTCATAATAAGGCTCTAAAGATTAATGGTAAACCTGCTAAAGATTTACACGACCCGATTAATTTATTTTCTATTTTCCATGCTGATAAAAATTACAAATTAACTGTTTTGCCCACAGGACGATTTGTTTTTGAAGAGACTAAAGATACATCTAGACATTTAAAGATTATTTCAAAGACTGCAATGAACAAGACTACTTTCCAATATGGTTTGCATGATGGGACAAATGTTGTAGCTAAACACAACTACGCCGTTGGGGATACTTTAGTTTTAGATTTTGAAAATAAGGTAAAAGAGCATGTTGCTCTTGAAAAAAGCAAGAAGGTTTTTGTATTTTCTGGAAGTAATATAGGAAAGAATGGAAAAGTTGAATCTGTAAATGGTAAGAAAGTCACTGTTAAATTTGAAAAGGAAGGTGCTGTGCTTAACAATGCACAGGTTATTGCAATATGATTAACATTATGAGAATCCCAAAGATTTCAAGAGTTGTTTTAAGTGCTGGAGCAGTTGATAAAGACCTTGAAAAGGCTAAGAAACTTCTTGAGATGATAAGTGAAAAGAAAGCGCAGATTACTAAATCTGGAGCTCGTACAAGAATCCCTGCTTTTGGAGTAAGGCCTAAGATGGAGCTAGGCACTAGCGTGACTTTGAGAAACGAAGCAGCCATAGAGGTTCTTAGAAAACTTTTAGGGGCTATTGATAATCAACTTAAAGTACAGCAAATAGATAAGAATAACTTTTCATTTGGAATTCCTGAATATATTAATATTCCTGGAATGAAGTATTCTAGGGAAATAGGAATTAGAGGATTTAATGTTACGGTTGTTTTTGAGAGACCGGGTGTGCGAGTTAAGAAGCGCAAAATAAAGCCTGGAACTATTCCTACTAGACAGCATGTTTCTCCTGGAGAAATTATAGATTACATGAAAAAGACTTTCAAAACCGAGGTTGTAGAATGAAAACTTTGGTAAAGTTTACCTGTTCAATTTCAACTAGCTCGTCTTCACTCACAATGGGGGGAAGAAATTAAACATGACTGCAAGCGATTGGAATAAAGTATTGAAGCAATTGAAGAACAAGCCAGTTATAGCTAAGAAATTCTTGAAATTCAATAAACCTAAGGATAGGAAAACTGGCATTGCTGCCCAGAAATGCAAACGCTGTGGACGATTTGGAGCACACCTTAATCAATATGATTTACATTTATGCAGACATTGTTTCCGAGAAATTGCGGAGGAAATCGGATTCAAGAAATACAGTTAAAATGAGCCAAGATATTGTTTCAGACACATTGAATAGAATAATGAACGCAAAACTTGCTAGTCAGGAGAGCATTACATTAAGATATCATTCAAAATTCCTTCAAAATATTTTGGCTATTGGAAAACTAAAGGGATATATTTCAGAATATAGCGTAACGCCTAAAGGCTTGGTCATTAAATTTGGTAAGCTAAACAAATGTAAAGCCGTTAAACCTCGTTATATCGTTAAAGTAAAAGACATAGACAAGTATATTCGTAGATATTTACCTGCAAGAGGCATGGGGATAATAATTATTTCAACAAGTAAAGGATTGGTTACTCATCAGACGGCTTTAGATAAAAACCTTGGAGGAAGTATAATTGCATACTTTTATTGATATGAAAAAGGCTTACGAAACCAGCGTTGCAATTCCTGAAGGTGTTAAATGTAAGTTTTCAGGGAACGTGCTTGAATGTTCTAAAGGGAATACTAATTTAACGAAAGTTTTTGAAAATCCAAATTTAGTTTTAGTAGTAAATGAAAAAGAGATATTAATCAAATGTGATAAATCTAATAGAAAGAGTCTTGCAAATTCCCACTCGTATGCCGCTCACATAAGAAACATGATTCATGGATTGAAGGAAAGATTTGTTTATGAAATGGAAATATGTAATGTACATTTTCCTATGACTGTAAAAGTTGAAAAAGATAAAATTATGATAACTAATTTTCTTGGTGAAAAAGTCGCTAGAACTGCGAATATTCTTCCAGGAGTTGAAGTTAAAATTGAAGGAACTAAAATAAAAATTTCCAGTGCTGATGTTGAGAAGGCTGGACAGACTGCAGCTAATATTGAGAAAGCTTCTGCGGTCACTAATAAAGACAGACGTATTTTTCAAGATGGTTGTTTTATCACTAAAAAACCGGGAGTTAACCAATGAAAATTTCACAGAAATTTCCAACAACAGAAACTTTTTTACAATTAAAAGTTTCTGTGTATTTCATCTCCACTAGCTCGTCTTCACTCGCATTAGGAAGAGGAGCTGAAATATGAAAAGAAAATTTGTAAGACGTAGCACTTGGAAATTCAGCAGAATGGGTCTTCGTAGACCTAAGCTACAGAGATGGAGAGCTGCAGTGGGAAGACACAGCAAAATAAGAAAGAACAGATTTGGCTACACAAAGTCTCCTAGAATTGGGTTTAAAGTAGACAAGAAAGAATCTGGAAAAATTAAAGGTAAAACTCCTTTATTGATTAGAACTATGTCTGATTTTAATTCTGCAAATAAAGATAATATTTTGATAATCGCTAGAGTGATTGGAGCAAAGAAGAAAATAGAATTTATCAAGAAGGCTGGAGAATTGAATTTACAAATTCTAAATGTAAAAAATACTGGAGACAAAAATGGATTTAAGTAAGAAGAGAGCTTTGGCGGCTAGAACTCTTGGAATAGGAATAGGAAGAGTAATGTTTAACACCGGTAGAATTGACGAAATAAAAGAAGCAATTACTAAACAAGATATTAGAGATCTTGTTACTGGTAAAGCTATATTCATTAGAGAAATAAAGGGTAGAAAAGTAAACCCTGCTAAAAAAAGAAGAAGAGCGGGAAGTATTCGTATGAGGCCTAATTCTAGAAAGAGAGATTACATAACTCTGACAAGAAAGCTTAGAGCCTATATTTCTGAAATAAGAAAGCATGGCTCAATAAATGAAGAGGAATTTGCTACAATACGTAAGGGAATAAGAAGCAAGATATTCAAGAATAAAGCACACTTGAAAGAGCATATTCAAATTATGCAGAAGGAGGACAAGTAAAATGCAGGGAATTCAAAGAACAATTAGAAAAAGAAGACTTGAAGGTCGCACGGATTACAAAGCTAGATTACATCTTCTTAAATCTGGAAAAGCTAGGGTAATATTTAGAAAAACAAATAGATATTTACAAGCACAAATAGTTATTTCAGAAATTGCACAAGATAAAGTATTAGTTAATGTAAGCACAAAAGATTTAATACAATATGGCTGGCCTGAAAAAATGTCTGGAAGTTTGAAGAGTCTTCCTGCAGCTTATTTGATGGGATATTTGCTTTTTAAGAAATCTAAAGTTCATGAAGGAGTTTTGGACATAGGACTTTTAACTCATGTTCCTAAATCTAGAGTGTACGCTTTTGTTAAAGGTTTGAAAGATGCTGGTTTTGATATTCCTTGCGATGAAGCTGTATTGCCTGATGAAAAGCTAATTAATAAGAAACAAGAGACAGCAAAACTTATTAATCAACTAAAGGAGAAAATTAAATGATAAAAACACCAGCTGTAGAAAATACTGAAGAAGTAGGAATAAGCATAGTTATTGATGAGAAAGAAGCTGAACCAATATTAGTACCTGTTGAAAAAACAGCTATTCAATCATGGGAGCCTAGAACTCAAATAGGTAGAGATGTTAAGAGTGGCAAGATTAAAAATATAGATGAGATATTATTGAGCAGAAAAAGAATATTGGAACCAGAAATAGTTGATAGTTTGATTACTTTG